>QJYE01000160.1 GCA_003235785.1 Nitrospirota bacterium | reverse complement strand
GGGGGATAGACTTACGCAGCTTTCCCCCGGAACCACGATGCCAAGCTGGAGTCCTGAGACGACTCACATTTGAGGATTGATCCGTAAAAAATCATCCGCTTCATTCAAGAAAGTGATGGCCTTGTGTGGTGGTGCGCTCAGGCCAAGGCCACGAGGGATTTGCTTGAATTTGTTGGGCCGGCATGATGATTCCAAGCAACTCTACGCCGATGGCGCAGATTCCCCATGTTCTTGAACCGTTCGTCCATTTGCAAGGATAGAGGCAACATCTGAAGATGAGAGGAATGCAGAAAAGAGCAGACACCATGAAGCTGAAACGAACAGCTTATGTGGGGAGAGGATCTTCTGGAGGGTCACTGGGCCAGCGGAGATGGTCCCGGTACATGTCGAGATCGACATGTTCAGGGAGCGAGTCGACTTCTTGCTGCAGGGTTTGAATATTTTTGATGGTTTCATAGATTCGATAATGTTTGCTCTTCGCCCAAAACGCATCTTGCTCCTGTTGAAATGCTTCAATCTTCATGTTCATTTTTTCAACAAGTAAGGCTTTGAGATATTGGATCTCGTTTTCTTGATGTGCTAAGGCATGAGCCATGACCACTAATTGCTTCTCCTGCTCATTCATGACGAGGACTCCCTATGGTAAATGACGGCTTCTGCATGAAGAACCGATCTTTAGGATTGTTGAACAATCCAAACCGTCAGGCTTGGATGCAGGCGGCCAGCCTGAAGAATCGCTTGATGAATCTTGAACGTCGGTAAGGCTTCTCCATGTTCTGCATGAACCACAGAGAGTCCATGTTCCTGAAACAGAGGGCCCATTTCCCTTGGGCCAGCCACACACCCGATCCCGCCAGGTACCAGATGATTGGCCAGGAACCAACTCCATTGTCGCAATTCATTGTGGTCCTCATAGACCGAGAACGGGATCCACGCATTGATCCAATCAAAGGGGGAAGAGGAGGTCGTCATCAATTGTTGGCTCACCGGGGAAAATTGAAAATGTGGCAGCCAAGACAAAGCCTTCTTCCGGTTTAAGGTATTCCAAATGTATTGCGCCTGTTTTTGAGCGAATTCCGGCCATTCATACCAAATGCTATATTTTTGCGGGCGGCCACAGTTCAGGCATGCCCCAAGACTCGTCTCGCATCGTATCAATAAGATGTGCTCAGCCATTTCTCTGAATTGTCGCAACTCGGTTTGTTCTTCCAGAAAGTCATCCAGAAAATCAAAGACAAAGGGTTGACTTTCTTTTTCACCAATGAGTTCCGCACCATCCGGATACAGTAACACCGCAGAAAACGCCTGGGACGGAGAGAGCGCTGGAGGACCTTGCGGGAAACATGCTCGCCAGGAAGTTGACGATGCCTTCCATACCCGGCTTGGTTCACGAGATGAGAGCTGCCACGATTCCCGTGTTTTCACAACATGCTGCTCCGCACCATCATATAAATAGAGCTCTTGACCCGTGACCTGCGCTCCCCGCCCGTCAGCCTTTGATTCGCCAGTGGAGGTCGTCGCGAGATAGGACAGGCCGGCTGCATCATCCCAGAGGGTGACTTTTTGAATGGCGTGATGATGAATGGTCACACCCAACCGTTGCGCTTCATCCATGTGCCGGACCGGATGCTCAGGGGAAGGATGCCATTCCACCTCATGCGAACGATTGACGTCTAAAAAGACATCTTGCGGGGCCTCTCCTGATTGAAGAGAAGGGGTAAAAAATGCGCTGAATAACCGAAAGGCTCCCATTGAGGGA
>QJYE01000386.1 GCA_003235785.1 Nitrospirota bacterium | reverse complement strand
CTCCGCGCGCCAAAACTGGCTGCGGCCTTGCTGGGCGAACCATTCCACAGGCTCAGGGCATGCTTTTTTGAACAGCCCAGATGCCTCAGGCATCCAATCGTGTCTGTGGGCGTATTTGCCCTTGAAAAAATAATTATTCAACACTCCCTTGTAAGAAACTGGATTGTTCTGCACTGGCGTGAGCTTCTATACTGATTAGCCTGTTATTTTGGAATAGAATGCTGGAAGTCACGCGGAAGCATTCAAACTCTTTAGAGGAAATATATGTCACAATATTGGCTATTGAAATCTGAGCCGACAAGTTTTTCGATCCAAGATCTGGCTCGGTCCCCTGGGCAAACGACTTGTTGGGAAGGCGTTCGTAACTATCAAGCGCGAAATTTTATGAAGTCGATGAACGTTGGAGATCGTGCATTTTTCTATCATAGCAATGCGGATCCTCCGTCTATTGTCGGGACGGTGGAAGTCGTGAAAGCTGCCTATCCTGATCCCTATGCGTTCGATCGCAAGAGTCGTTACTTTGATGCGAAGAGTACACCTGATGCTCCCCGTTGGTTCCTGGTCGATGTGAAGTTGATTGAGATCTTCCCTAATCCCCTCTCTCTAACGTATTTGCGAACCATAAAGGGGCTCGAGTCCATGGAGCTGCTTCGCAAGGGATCGCGGCTTTCGGTGCAACCTGTGAGTTCCAACGAATGGGAATGTGTGTGTTCGCTGGGGGCTTCGTCCAAACGGGCTTGAGGTTCAATTCTGTCACGAGATTGCCGCGAATGCGTTGAGAGGTTCAGGTCTTTTAGGACTGGGGTTTGCCAGGAAAGACTTGCATGAAGGGATGAACGGTGACCTCTTGGAAAACCCCATGAATCATGTACGGATCGTTCTGAGCAAAGGCTTGAACTTCTTCAAGCGATTCGGCTTCGACGACAATTAAGCTACCTGTTTTGTCGGTCAGGGGACCGGCTAAAATAATTTTTCCCTGTTGTGCCCATTGATCCAGTCGTTGAAGGTGAGCTTCACGAAATAAGGGGCGTTTGGCGGCACCCTCTGGCCCATCTTTTCCCAAAATGACGAATTTCATCAGTTCCTTCCCATTCACTGTCAGTCAGGGAATGCCGTGGCTCTCTTATTTTTTATGCAAAATCTTCATGAAATCCTGAGGTATTCTAGAAAATCGAGTCAGGCTGGATAGCGTATAAGGAGGAGGGTTAGATTTCTGGTTCGTCAATGGGTTGTCGACTGGAATAGCCGCTGTCAATATCGTGCCACCACCCTACCTGTGGTTCTCCAGATTTCCAGCACAAAAACACGAGCTTGTCATTGAGCATAAAGGGAAAATCACAGAGACCGATTTCTACATCTTTAATGACGACGCCTACCTCTTGAATAGCATGAAGGCTGCCATTGATATCCTGTAACCCTTTGATATATTTGACGCCGACCACGGTCCCTCCGCCTACATCGGCGTGGGCGCTGGCTTTTTTGACTTCGTCACGGGTATCGAGAAGAATTTGGCGGCCTTGTTTGATGGTTGTCCAATGTTGCTCGAGTTCAGGGATTAAGGCGTTTGCCTCAGCCAGTGTAAAAATTCGTTCGCTGGAAAAAGGAAACCCTGATTCTGACATAATGAGGAAGGACCCTTCCGTTGAGCTATCAATTACCGTAGGGATGGTTTAACATAATACGAAGTGGGGTGCCAACTCCAACGGTGGGAAGAGTGGTTCTTGGAAAAATCTACGGGTCTTAAGTTTTTTCCTGGCGCTTCCGAGAAC
>QJYE01000391.1 GCA_003235785.1 Nitrospirota bacterium | reverse complement strand
ATAAAGTTTTCTACGAGCTTTCCACGGGTCCTCAGCCAGGTCGTTGTAAGATTATGTTTCAAGAGGATTGGAAAGGCGGCTTGCTGCTGGTGAGGACTTCGTTCGTATGACAATGCGAGGCGACCATCAAGTATAATTTGAGTGAAAGTTTTGTTTTATCAATCCTGCGATTTGCGCAATCAAACGAGGTTTTCAATTGAATCGATCCACCAAGTGGGGCAGGTGGATGAAGGAAGTCTTAAAAACAGGGTGGATAGTCATTGCCTGTGGAATGCTGATGAACGGCTGTGTGGCGGTGGCCAAGAAAGATTGGCAGTGGAAAAAAGGGGAAGAACCGACGGCATTCGGATTGATTAAAGTCAAGACGACAGGATCGTATTCACGCGGGTATCAAACGCACCTTCGATTTTTTCATCTGTTAAACCGTGGCACAGGGGAACGCCTTCGTGTCAATGTGGAGTCAGCTGCCACAGCATTTTTTCTCATCCTGGCTCCTGGAGATTATGAAGTCGTTCGTGTCCAGTTCAATGAAGGACCTATGATGATGGAAGCTCATGTTAGCTTTCAATTTCAAGTCCGTCCGAACGGAACGGCTTACCTCGGGACTTGGCACTTTGATGTGGATACACCCCGCACCCAACGGATGCTTCGCACCGAAATTTTTAATGAAGAACCTCACTGGGGAGAAATCCTCATGATGCATCAAGCACTCAACCGAAAAACAATGGAAGTTGTTCTCCCTAAGCTCGGGAGTGAAGAAATGAGGCTTTACACAGTCGCCCCTTATCCGAAAATTATCTATTACTATCGGTAACGATGAGAATGGTTCAGGCTAAATCCCCAGGGGTTTTCCTCGTTTAATGGCTTAGAGTTTCGCGCATATTTGAAGCGGAAAATTTCAAGCGAAATTTTTTGTAGTGCTTGAGGTGCATTCACTCTGTATAGTCAAAAAACGCGCATTCATTTTTTCTTGGGGATGAACCTTGAAACCTTTGTGCTTCGCTCTCACGTGTCGCACCCCACTGCGATCCCCGCTATTCCGCACCAAAAGAAAACATATGGGTGAACAAACGGCTACTTTTTTGAAACGTCATTTCGGGATTCGCGCGGGCTTTGCGGGGATCATTGCGCTTTATCTCATCACTATGTTTGGAATTCTCGCATACACCATTTTTACCTTTCAGAGTCAAAGGTCGGATGCGGTTGTTATTGACCTCGCAGGCCGGCAGCGGATGCTGAATACCAGGCATATGATGCAGGTCCTTCTGGTTTCACAAGGGGTACAGACGGATTATGGTTATACCCGTAAGATTTTGCATGGAACATTGGACGCGTTGACTAACGGGGGAGAAGCAATCATCAATCTTGGGAGAGATGAAACTGAAATTTTGCCACCGGCTTCCACTGAAGCCATCCGTCAGAAGCTTGAAGAGCAAAAAGATTTTATAATGAAATTTACAGCCAAGGCTGATGCGTTCCTCAAGCGACCCTTGACCGATCCCATGTATCAAGAAGCCCTGGATGAACTGCGCAGTCTGCATGAATCCCTCCACACCGTTACAGAAGAGGGAGTCAAGATGCTCGCGACAGAGTCGAGGGCTAAGGTGACGGCAAGGCTGGGAGGGCAGATCGTCGTGGCCTTTCTGATAGGTATTCTTGGAATTTTGCTCACCTTGCAAGTCATTCGCGCCAATAGAGAGAGGGAACGCGAGATATTGGAGCGACAAAAAGCACAAGAGGAATTGCGAACAAGTGAAGCTCAGATTCTCCAGGCGTTACGCCAAAGCGATACGCTCAAGTCTGCGTTGTTGTCTTCAGTTTCACATGAACTTCGAACGCCTCTCACTTCCATAAAAGCGATGGCGTCAAGGGCGCTGGACTATTCTGGTGAGGGGACTCGACATCCACGGGCTGAGTACCTAGAGTCGATTAATCAAGAGGTTGATCATTTGACACGCCTTGTGGAGAATCTCTTAGACATGTCCAGGATTGAAGCCGGGACATTGAAACCAAAGCGTGACTGGGAGCTCTTGGAGGACCTTATTGAGGGAGCCATTGGGGCGCTCGGAAAATGTTTAAGGGAGCGAAAACTGCAATTGGAATTGGAAGATGATTTGCCACCAATGTTTATTGACGGTGTGCAAATTCAACAAGTCCTGGTGAACCTTTTAGACAATGCGATTAAATATTCGACAGAGGGCACGGCAATAGGCCTGAAGGTGGTTCGGGTAGGCGATGATGTGGAGGTGCACGTCTCCAACGTTGGGGAGGGTGTCCCCAAGGAAGAGATTTCGCGAATATTCGAACGGTTTTATCGCGTGAGTTCCAGACGGCAGCGAAGCATTCGAGGGACGGGGTTGGGGTTAGCCATTTGTAAAGGCATTATCGAAGCTCATGGTGGTAGAATCTGTGTACAATCCATTCCTGACCAAACCACAACATTTTCATTCACGCTTCCAATGAATCCTGAGCCTCAAGAAAGAGTATCATCTTGAACAACAGCCAAGAAGGATCTCATCATGAATAAAGGGGCGAGGATTTTGGTGGTTGATGACGAACGAGAAATCCGTCGCTGCCTGGAATTGAGTCTGGAGGAGAAGGGTTATACCGTTCTGGCCGCTGAGAGCGGCGAAAAGGCACTGGATTTGTTACAGCAGCGCCCTGCCGATGTCGCCATCGTCGATTTGTTGTTGCCTGGTATCGATGGGATAGAACTCACCAGAAGTATTCGACAACGGTCTACGCTCCCTATCATTATTCTTTCAGCAATCGGGGACGATAAAAAGAAGGTGGAAGCCCTGGAAACGGGAGCTGATGATTATGTCACGAAGCCCTTCAGCATAGAGGAGGTTGTGGCAAGAATTCGATCAGTTCTGCGTCGGGTCGTGGGCTCAAAGGATGTGAACCCCATCCTCTCTTTTGGTGACCTGGTCGTTGATTTTGAACATCGCGAGGTGAGATTGGGTGATGAACCCATCAAGCTGACACCGATGGAATACGAACTGCTGAAATATATGGCGCAGAACGCCGGCAGAGTTCTCACCCGGCGTATGCTTCTTACGGCGGTGTGGGGCCCGGGCCACGAAGATGATACTCAAAGCTTGCGAGTTCTTGTGAGACAGTTAAGAAAGAAAATTGAAAAAATTCCTGCCCAACCATGTTTTATTTTGACAGATCCCGGAGTGGGTTACCGCTTTAAATCCGAACCTTCCTAGAAAAATCTCCGCGCAGTTAGTGCCCGCAGATCGACGCTTCACTTCTGACGACAGCATGTTTCCGTAATCTCAGACATTCGTTTTTCGCAACATTTGACATTCGTCATTCAGAAAAAAGAAAGCTTTGCAGCTTCCGCTGTAGGTTCAACATGATGGCATCTTTTAAGCGGAATTTTATAAGAATTTTATGAATACTTGCGCAGATTTTTACAAAAATTTCACGCATAGCCCTCGTTCTTAGTATCGAATTCTTACAACTTTTCGGGTTAAATAAGCAGGAAAGAGAAAAAATGTGAGCGGGAGTCCAGGCAAAAAGGAGATTCCATCATGTCACATAAAATTAAATGGCCAATAATTCCACTGTTATGTGTATTGGTATTGGGCGGCAACGTGACCTTTGGAGAAGTGAAGCCTTCATCCGTGCACATAAAGATGGAGAACTGGGCCCTGGAAAATAGTCCAACCAAGTTATTGGTATTGGTCAGCAATGTGAGTTCCGTAAAGATGAGTCCTCCACCTGTGGTTATTAAAATGGAGAGCTGGGCGCCGTATTATCGTCCATTTAAGGCTGAAATCGAAATGAAAACGGCTATTCGATGGAATAACCCCACCGCATCAACCCACACAGTCCGACATGACGGTTGTGTCAAAAAAGGGCCATGCCTCTTTGATTCAGGAGCCGTGCGTCCCAATGGCAGTTACACGATTTCAGGATTGTCGCCAGGACGCTATCCCTATCATTGTGAGTTGCATCCGATCATGCGTGGCGAATTGGTTGTTGGTGGCGATCCCATAGACTCGCCAGAGGAATTGCAGCACGTCGCTCAACTCAAATGGAAAAGTGACTAAATGAAACCAGAAATACTATAAGAGTTCCTGTTGGGGAATCTCCTAAGAGAAACGCAATGGCTTTCCTAATAAAACCGATGGATCCCGAACATCTCAAAAACAGATGTTTCCGTCTTTTTCCTTGAATATTAGTTTTTCTTTAAACAAAACAAGAAGGTCATCCCTAACTACCCAATTAAGTAGGGTGAAGGATATCGATTTAGTGCACACACCCTCTTTACCCAATGGCTTCCTGCTTGATATCAGCTCAAGAGAGAGACCCTCTCATGAATCACCTAGCTTCCTCTCCCACATTGGCGAAAAATCCCTTTCTGTTGGTGGTTGATGATGACCCTTCAGTGGTCGGGCTGTTGAGTCAGGCGCTCCAGGAATGGGGATATGACGTGTGTGTTGCGAGCAATGGCTGGGAAGGCCTAGTCATGGCGAGCCGCCGTTTGGTCGATGGGATCCTGATTGATATGCACATGCCCATTATGGACGGGCCGACCATGCTCGAGGAATTACGATGGTTGGGTCATCAGATGCCTGTGCTGATGATGTCGGGTGGGTCGGACGAACGGGTCCTCCATCAACTGTTGAAGGAAGGAGCCACAGGCTTTTTCTTGAAACCGTTTCATCTCACTTCTCTTAAGCAAGTCTGCCGACAGGTCTTTACCAAGTAGGAGGTCTCATGAACTGGCAGGTGAATTTACTTGAACAAAGTATGACAAAACTTGCACCAATGGGAGAAAGAGTAGCGGCACGATTCTACGAGGTTTTATTTGAAGAATATCCGAGCTTGAGGAATCTTTTTCAGGGGGGTGTCGATGAGCGATCAGCGCAAGAAGTTCTGGTCAGCCTTGGCTTTAACCTAATAACAGCCGTTGGATCACGAAAGTCTGCACGACCTCTTCACGCACCTAGGAAATTTCAACAATCTCTCATCACCCGTAAGGTGACCATGAGTTGTAGAATTCCCTATGCACATAAATAGTTTGCACAGCTTTTTCGCGCCCAACTGCTGTTTCTAGGTTTAACCGTGCAAGGTTTTCGCAATCCTGAACAACTCTCCAAGACCTTTCTCGAACTAGGTTTGAAGCATAAGACGTGAGGAGTGTGTCCTGAGGATTATCATGCAGTTCGTGTGACTTTGCTGAAAATTTTACCAGAGTTTCTAGGAAAGGACCTGGTCAGGGGAAATGAACTTGGCCTGGTCATATGCTTTGAAGGAAATTATCGGAGTCATGCTTCAGGGAGCCGAGCAAGCACCAACGAAAAAAGCGCCTTTACCTTGAAATAGGTCTCGAATACGCCACCTCCCTATAGTGGTCCCAAGTTTGAGGAAAAACTAACATAACCATAGTCAAATACTGGGGGAAGACTCCACCGGTGACACCTACCTTGCGACAGACGCAAGGCAGCACTAGCTCTTCCCCTGGCTCAAGTCTATCGAGAGGACAAATACACTTTTTTGCCGGAATCCGCGTTCCTGTCAACTCTCCTCACTTCTTGACCGGTAGGTCCTTATTCATCAGCTAGCTTGTCTTAGGGAGGACTGATCACAATACTGACTCGATGCCAACAATTGGGTTTTTACAGAACTGTCTAGGGTTTCAGATGTTTTCCCTGGAAAGTTCCTAGCTGGTGGAGTTAAATGAAAAGAGGATCTTCATGCTACCCAAAAGTCATGAAGCATTCTTCCGCACGGTGCACGTTTATTTAGCCGTAAATGGTTATAGAGCCGAAGGGTGAATGAGCTTCTGTTTAGTAATTTTGACGGATCTGCAGGGTAGACGCCTTAACCAAATGACTGGATTGTGTTCTTCAAAATATTAGGCCCAATAA
>QJYE01000404.1 GCA_003235785.1 Nitrospirota bacterium | reverse complement strand
ATGGAATGCACGAGCGAGAGATCTTTAGCCGCTAGTCGGTGAATGTACCGCAGCAATTCATGCTCGGACCGATAGGCGTGAAACACGGGATGTGTGAGGTATGCTGAGGTCCGGAGAAATGGCTTTGGAATACCTATCGATTGTGGGTCGAAGAGGTCTTCAGGTTCAAACGGCAGCGCCCCATTTTCTGAAAATACGCAGAGCAATTGATGTACGTCCTGAGAGGTAGTAGTTTCATCGAGTGACAAACCAAAAGATCCATCAGGAAATTCGCGCAGGTTGAGAGCCGCTTGGCGGGTTCGTTCTTTGACCTGCAATCCCGTCAATCCGGATGATTGGACCCTCAAGGTATCGAAAAATCTGTCAAAAAACAGTCGGCAGCCCAGTCGTCTGAGTCCCTCGGCTGTGAGGAGGGTGAGGCGGTGAATCCGTTTGGCGATCTCCAGTAAACCCTCCGGGCCATGATACACCGCATACATCCCCGCGATATTGGCCAACAACACTTGAGCGGTGCAAATATTACTCGTGGCCCGGTCTCGACGAATATGTTGCTCTCGCGTTTGAAGGGCCAGACGATAGGCTGGCTTGCCCTGGGCGTCTTTTGACAGGCCGACAATCCGACCGGGAATGTGTCGTTTTAAGCTTTCCCTGGTTGCCAGGAAGGCTGCATGCGGGCCGCCAAACCCCATGGGAACTCCAAAGCGTTGGGTGGATCCGATCGCAATATCGGCACCCCATTCTCCAGGAGGAACCAACAACGTAAGTGCCAGCAAGTCGGTACTGGCAACGATCCAGACGTCTGCTTCACGAGCCCGTTGGGCAAACGGAGCAAAATCCCGAATATGGCCGTCTGTGGAAGGATACGCGACAAGAATGCCGAATATGGCCTGGTTTCCAAAGTCTACCGTTTCCGGGTTTCCGACCTGAACAGTGATCCCCAAGGGGAGGGCTCTGGTTTGCAATACGGCAATCGTTTGTGGGTGACAATCATCGCCCACGAAAAAGGTCATCCCCTTTTGACTGAGGGCCCGACACATGGTCATGGCCTCGGCGGCCGCTGTGGCTTCATCCAATAATGAGGCATTGGCGAGAGGAAGGCCGGTTAAATCTGCCACCATGGTTTGGAAATTCAGGAGGGCCTCCAGACGTCCTTGGGCAATCTCCGCTTGGTATGGGGTGTATTGGGTATACCAGGCGGGATTTTCCAGGATATTTCGCGCAATAACCGACGGGGTGATGCAATCGTAATAGCCCATTCCGATGTAGGATCGATGAAGACGGTTTTTCGCCGCCAGATGTTGGAGCTGTTTGAGAACGTCTTCTTCGGAAGAAGCCGAGGGAAGTTCCAATTGATCGGTCAAGCGTATATCACCAGGTATGGTTGCTTGGGTCAGGGCCTCTAAACTTGTGAACCCTAAACACCCCAGCATTTCCTGAATTTCATGATCATTAGAGGCGATGTGCCGTTGCACAAAAGTGGTCATAACATGGCTTCCATGGACTAGAAAGTTGTGGCTATTGGGTGGACCCGTGTGAATGGGAAAAAGAGCATGGAAGATCGTGAGATCCGTAGTGGGTCAGCACGACAGGAGTGGAAAGGAAGAACGTCAGTCACCAAAAGAAGTTATTGGGATGAAGTAGAGACCAAGCCTATCATGTTTGATCTTCGACTGCAAAATTGACCTCAAGGAGGTGGGGGATGCAAGGAACGTTTTAGATGAGTGTTGGTTGGGTATGGAATTTTTGATGTCGGGAAGGGGTTCTGAAATCTGAGTTCCCCC
>QJYE01000173.1 GCA_003235785.1 Nitrospirota bacterium | reverse complement strand
TGGGCACCGATGGCCGGACAACGATTGATCGTGGGGGATGTATGGCGCAACGTGGGCAAGTGCATCAGGGCCTGTTGCAGTGGTTATTGGCTCATCCCTACCTGAATCGACAGCCTCCCAAGTCCACTGGGCGGGAACTTTTTGGGGAGTCGTATGTGCTCAAGGTTTGGGCCCAGGCTCGGAGACGACATCTTTCCCTCTATGATTGTTTGGCTACCAGTTGTCAATTTATTGCCCGCACGATTCGAGACGCCCAGCAATGGACAAAACACATGCCGGCTGATGTGGTGTTCGGCGGTGGAGGAGTTCGCAATGCCAGACTTGGGGCAGAACTCGTGAAGGCCTTTGATCCCATTCCTGTTAGAACGATGGATGATTGTGGATCGTCTAGTCAGGCTTTTGAGGCTCAAGCGTTTGCCGTGTTGGCCTATCAAACTGTTCACGGTGTGTGCGCAAATGTGCCGCGAGTGACTGGGGCAAAGCATCCCGTGATTTTAGGGGCAGTGACGCCCGGCACTCATGGCCTTCCAAGGAAATGGGGCGTCTGACCGTGCATGTTTTTTTCACAAATCCATGGATGTTCTGATGCCACCAAATGGATGGTCTATTGTACTTTTAGCCGGAGTAATTTTGGCTGTTGTCTTTTTGTTGCAATGGGTGTGGCGTCGTCCGCTCTCTAAGGTGGCCGTCCTTGAAGGGGCTTCGGATATTTCGGAAAGTGAGGTGACTGCCAGGGCCTTAATGACTCCCGATGAGGCCACGCTGTTCAACCTGATTAGATTGGCGGCTCAAGATTATCTGTTGGTCTTAGTCAAGTTGCCGATTTTGCAGGTCGTCTCGGTGGCGGATAAGGATGAAGAGGCACGTAAGGCCCTCATGCGAACGATTCAGCCGGTTCGGCTGGATGTTGTGTTGGCGCATCCCGGCACACTTCAAACGACGATGGTTGTGCGGTTTGCCAAAAATGGAACAGAGGGGCCACAGCTGGAAAAGCGAGACCATGTGGTTGATACGGTATTGAAAGCTGCGGGGATCAATGCGGTCGTTCTTCATCTCAATCAGACGTATTCAGTTGAGCATGTGACCGAATTGTTGGGCTTGGCCGAAGACGAGTGAGTTGTTGTTGGCTTCGGGAAGAAGTCAGGGTGTGATGATCGGAAGGATCGAGCGGAAGGTGGTGACTCCTGCCTGAATGATGTGATCGTTCTCAGTCTCAAGATCGTCAAGTGAGAGAAATCGCGCAATCTTGAAGGATGTTCGGCGATCTAAGACCGCGGCGATTTCTGAGCGATGGTTGCGTGTGATGTCCAGCGTAAATCCTGGTCCAGATTTCCATTCCCATAATGAAGAACTGAGGCATATGCTGAGTTGACGATCTGCCACGTCCGAGAATCGGTTGAATAAATTGGTTCGATATTGTTTGACGAGTGCCCCTTCTACGATCAGGGCGAAGACAAGGTGATGCCCCCACCAACAGAGCGAACGAAACGCGAGCTTGTCTTGGCGGGTGTAATATCGGGGGAAATCAAGATATTGATATGGACAGGCTTCAAGGTGTTCGCCTTTGACAAATTGGACTGACTCAGGCGTAAAGTCATCGGGCGCAAGGAGGGGATGAGCCGTCAGTTCAGGTTGTAAGGCTTGGTGGAGTTGTTCTAACGTGCGCTTGAGTTTTACGGAAATCGCGGCTTTTGCCAGAAAAAAATCGTGATTGGCAAAGACGCGCCATTCATCAGATGTTAAGGAATTTTCCATGTTCATAGGCTTATGAGATATAGCAGGAGTTGGTCAGTCTGAGCCAGCACCTCCTTTACGCTTGTTAGAGGGTATTCACTTCCGACAGGCGCAGTTCAAGGCTTCTTCGACTTTGACTGAAGGGTTGTCGTAAGGGTAAAGCCCTCACCAATAGGTAAATCGCAATAGTTGACCAAGTACTTTTTTGGAAGTCACGATCACAATGAAAATTGCCACCTATAATGTGAATTCTATTCGAAAGCGGATCGACATTCTGCATCCCTGGCTCCGTCGTCATATGCCGGACGTCATGTGTCTTCAGGAGACCAAAGTCCAAGATCAGGATTTTCCTCTTGAAGCCTTTGCTGACTTACCCTATGTTCTGAATTTTTGTGGTGAAAAATCGTACAATGGGGTCGCCATTTTCAGCCGGGTTGAGCCCGAAGAGGTTTCCTTCGGATTTCAAGACGGGCAACCGCAGGAAGATCCCACCCGCTTGGCACGAGTGGTCATTCAAGGTATTCCTATTATCAATACGTACATCCCTCAGGGGAATGCCCTTGATTCTCCAAAATATGCCTATAAGCTGGCATGGTTTCAGCGCCTGAAACGCTATTTTTCCAGAACTCTTTCAGCGGGAACGCCTGCCATCTGGTGTGGGGATATGAATGTGGCACCGGAATCCATAGATGTTCATCACCCCGAAAAACATTTGAAGCATGTGTGCTTTCATGAAGATGCGCGGCAGGCCTATCAGGATGCAGTGTCTTGGGGGTTTGTGGATGTGTTTCGCCATCATTACCCACGTCGGCAGCAATTTACTTTTTGGGATTACCGACGGCCAGATGCGATGGAGGCCAATCGTGGATGGCGGATTGATCATATGATGGTGACGCCATCTCTGTTGCCGCATTCTCAGGTCATTCATGTTGATGTGAATGCGCGTAAGGCTGACCAGCCGTCAGACCATACCATTCTGTGGGCAGAATTTTCCGTGTAATCAGGCTGTAACGGGTTGACGATGACCTGATTACACGGAAGAGGAGGTTAGGGTAGGGGGAGAAAGGATGATTGGCACAGAACCTCTGGGTGCTCAGCTATTATTTTAATTTGCGGTTACGTGGCTTTTTTTCCTGTGGCACGTTTTCCAGTGGAATGAAGACGGCACAGGCTACCACGGTGGTCCACAGATTGGGTTTGCCAATAGCTGATTGGGTGATGTTTTGGGTCCGTACGATATCCTTGCCCATTTTGAACACTTGCTCACGTTCTTTCCAAGCCACGTCAGGATCGAAATCAATGCCCAGAGTGGTGGCAAGCATTTGTGCCGCTAAGTCTTCCGTATACTCGCCTGCTTCCTCGTCTGTTTCCCCATACGCATGATGCTCTGATAAATAGCCATAGTTGACTTTTCGACCGGAGGGAATCGCGACGCCCACAGAAGATGAAATTAATCGATTGCGTTCATTGGTGTCAGTACGTGCCATTACGCAAAAGGTAATTTCTCCAGGATTGAGCAACTTTTCTCCCCGTTTGCGCGGAATGATTTTGCAGTCAGGCGGGAGGATGGAGGACACACTCACCAAATTGCAGTAGGCAATACCGGCACTCCGTAAGGCTTCCTCAAAAGAGGTGAGCCTCTCTTTATGAATACCCACACCCTTGGTGAGAAACATATGTGTTGGGACCATCGTGACTCCTTTTTTGCGCGGTTAGTGGTAGGGATGACATGCAGGAGGTAGCCCGGATGACCACCCGAAGTGCGTGACCAATGGCTTCTCTACATTCGAAGGCCCATTTTTAACAAGGTTGAGACGAATGGCGCAAGGCCAGAATATGGATTTATGGTAGATGGTCCATATTATCTTGGCGATTTGACGATGAGTAGCTTGGGTTCGGTCAACTCCTGTATGGCATATCGGACCCCTTCACGTCCGAGTCCGGACTGTTTCACGCCACCATAGGGCATGTGGTCAGCACGAAAGGTGGGAATCTCATTGACTAAGACCGCCCCGACTTCGAGGTTCGCATAGGCCTGATACATGGCATCGATGTTTTGCGTGAAGATGCCGGCTTGTAATCCAAATGGCGAGTCATTCATCAGATCCAGGGCTTCCTGTAGCGTTGTATAGGGGCTGATGGTGACAACAGGCCCAAATATTTCTTCGCAACAGACTTTCATGGTGGTACTGACGTTGGTGAGGACAGTGGGTTCCATCACGGAACCCTGGCGATTCCCACCCGTATGGAGAGTGGCTCCTTGGCTGACGGCCTCTTGAATCCATGCCTCAACGCGGATGGCGGCCTGTTCGTTGATTAATGGCCCAACGACGGTGGTTTCTAAGGCTGGATCGCCCGTCGGCAAAATTTGAACTTTTTTGACAAACGATTGAAGGAATTGGTCATAGTGCGATTGATGGACAAAAATCCGTTGAACGGAGATACAGGTTTGTCCGGCATAGCCATATCCTCCGGCTACACAGCGAGTCACTGCTGTTTCCAGATCCGCGTCAGGTTCGATAATAACCCCGGCATTGCCCCCTAATTCCAAGAGCGTTCGTTTGTAACCCGCCTTCCCTTTGAGCATCCAACCCACAGTCATGGAACCTGTAAAACTCAAGGCCTGAAAAACCTGGTGTTCAACCATGTGCTCCGCCAAGGCGTTGGAGCATGGAAGAATGGTGAGGGCGTTTGGAGGCAAGCCCGTCGTCAAAAACACTTCCCCTAAAAGTAAAGCGGTGAGCGGAGTTTGAGGTGCCGGTTTCAGCACGAACGGATTGCCTGCGGCAAAACAGGGAGCCATTTTGTGGGCCACTAAGTTCAAAGGGAAATTGAAGGGCGTAATGCCCAGAACAGGGCCAAGAGGAAACCGTTTCACTGTGGCCGTGTAGCCCTCGCCTCCGGGGGTGAGATCCATGGGAATCGTTTCGCCAGGAATGCGGGTGCTTTCTTCGGCGGCGAGGCGGAACGTTTGAATGCCACGGTCTATTTCCCGGCGGGCGTCTGTGAGAGGCTTGCCGGCTTCTCCACTAAGCGTTTTGGCAAATTCTTCATGGCGAGCGGCAATCCCATCAGCTATGTGGGCTAACGCACGCGCTCGCCCATGTGCCGGAACAGCCGCAAGTTCCCTGGCGGCTTGCTTCATCATCTGAATGGTATCATCAATATGCTGGGGTTCAGCTTGGCAAACCTTGGCGAGTAGGTCCCCGGAATAGGGACTGCGAACCGATTCAAGAATCGAAGTCTTAACCCACTGGCCGTTGATTAAAAATGGTTTAACCGCACTGATACTCATGGGCAGAACACCTTCGTCAAGATTCGTGGCTGGCTGACGTAATCGATGGACGGAACTTGACGTTATGCAGGAGTAGAAGGCGAGGGCTCTTGTTCGGCTTTTCGAATTAAATCCTCTGTCCCCCAATCCTTGATCGCTTCCAAGTTGAAGGGCTCAAATGCGCCAATGGCTCCGCAACCTGGACAGCCTTCAACCGGAACCTTTGCATGAAAGACTTCATTGAGACAGGTTAAGCACACGAACAGGTTTGGTTCACCTTCTTGACATTCAACCGGCCAAAACGACAATGAATCAGTCATGAAAATTCCCTATTCATGTTGAGATAGCATGTATTGAAAAAGTATGTACACCTAAAGCTAATGTACCCCGATTCACTCAATAAGATCAATCAGATGCGATCTTTAGCCGCGAGTGGGTGATGACGGAAGATCTTTCTGAGGTTAGGACGAAGCGGGGGGCTTTGAATTGGAGCTGGAGTGAAGATTTAATAATTTATCGATTTCTTCCTTAAACGTTTCGAATGGGAAAGCCCCCGGAATGAGAATGAGATTGGGATCGTCTGGGACTTTGGTGGGGAAAATGACAAACGCGGGGGTGCCACGAATCCCTAATGTCCCGGCGTCCTTCAGATCCTTTTCGATGTCGGGAAAATACTTGTGGTCATCAAGGCATTGAGAAAATTGCCCTTCTGCTAATTTCAGCTCTGTGGCAAATTTTTTGAGATTTTCTGAACTAAATTGCCCGTCGCTGTTGAAAAGACGGTCATGCATGGGCCAATACGCATTTTGTTCTCCTGCGCACCGGGCGGCATCTGCTGCACGGAGTGGGCTGCCTAACCCTCTCGGAAAGTCCCGATACACAAAACGAACTTTTCCGGTTTCGATATATTCGGATAACAACTTCGGGAACGTTT
>QJYE01000539.1 GCA_003235785.1 Nitrospirota bacterium | reverse complement strand
ATTATGTGGCTGTGGGTTTTGGGGGTGATGATCACAGGTTGGTTTTTTGGAAACATGCCGAGTCTGGCTCAGGCTGAGCAAACGGATTTTCCCACGCATCAGTCCGATCATGCTGAAGATGCACAGGTTGACATGCTTCCCTTGGTTCATGTTCATGGGCTGCGACTCAATAAAGATCAACAACTCGGCCCTGTCCCTCAGAAGACCCCATGGCCCATTGTGCCTAGGCAGTTGGAGGGTAAAGAACTTGATGATTGGCTTAAGGTCCGCTTTCTCGTCAACAAAGCGGGAGAGGCGACGGTCGTCATTCTTCAGCCTGCTACCAATCGTGAATTGACCCAAGTTTCCTTGCAGGCTCTCAAGCAGTGGACGTTTTTGCCACAAATGGATGGAGACCATCCCGTGGACGGTGAGGTTTCTATACGTATCCATTTCCGCACTCAATAACTCTCCTTGTGCCCATTCTTTCATTCAGCACCATTCCTCGCTGAGAGACCAGAGTAGATGGTGTTCTCTCTTCTTCTGCTTTCTTTATAGACTTTTCTAGGGAAACCACGTATTCTTTATTTTCGGGTGAGTTCTTGGCTTTTTGTTGTCTCACTTGTTGGGCTATAGGCACCATGGGTGTTCTCTTCAGGGCCACGAATTGGCCTGCCTCCTCGCTCCTTCCATTTTCTTTCCTACAACCACGTTCTCCGTTCTTTCTTGCCAATTTCTAATGGTCAGGGGGGTTCCCATCCGTCCGTTCTTTTTTTTGTTGGCCTGTCTCCTTATGATTTCTAGTGGGCTCCTGGTGTATTGGTTGTATGGTGGAGCTCTCGAACGAGAACGCGCTCGTGTGATGGATCTTGCTTTGCTACATGCCAAGCAATTAGAAGCTCTTAGCGAGCCATCATCGATAGATGACACCAGCCTTTCTGACCACGGAACACTTGCGGTTCGAGTTCAGCGAATTTTTGACATGCAACAGACCCCACATCATTTTGGCGAAACCGGTGAAATCGTGTTAATCGGGGAAGGAATCAATTCAGGGGAATGGCCAGTTTTTCCTCATCCTGAGTCGAAACTCCTTGTTGATGGGCAGGGGAGGATATTCCTAACGGCCACTGCCCCCATTCGAAACTCGTTCTTACACGTGGCAGCCAGGATTGATCTTCAAGAAATCCAACAGCCATATCTTCAGGGCGGTATCGTCCTATGTCTCCTGGAATTGGCGGTGATGTTCTTGAGCGGAATCTTTATCGTGTCTGAAAAGAATTCCCGGGACCCCGCGACTCAGGAAAATGAAGAAAAAAATCGGGTCATTGTCGCCAGTGCTGGGGAAGGAATTGTGACGTTTAATGAGTCTTCTATCATTGAGACCTTTAATGAAACAGCAGAGGCCATGTTTCTCTATGCCATGAAGGAGATCATCGGAGAACCCTTTCAGACCTTGCTTGCGTCATCTGATCAAACAGCCTGCGATACGTTTTTATTAACCTATCGCCTCCAGGGGGCCACTCGAATGTCCGGGGTGGTTAAGGAACTTCAAGGGAAACGCAAAGATGGGACAGTGTTCCCACTCATGGTGACGTTGACGGAAGCTCCTTTTTGGGGCCATCGTCTATTCACGGTGTTATTACGCGATATGACTGAACAGAAAATGGCGGAACGTCGGTTAGCTGCCCAATATGCGGTGGCCCAGGTGTTGGCCGAATGT
The DNA here is from genome assembly GCA_003235785.1 of Nitrospirota bacterium. Classification (GTDB taxonomy): domain Bacteria; phylum Nitrospirota; class Nitrospiria; order Nitrospirales; family UBA8639; genus Nitrospira_E. Next base: position 4,246 of record QJYE01000539.1, on the reverse strand, counting down.
GCCACGATTCAAGAAGCCACACCGGAAATCCTTCGGGCAGTCTGTGACAGTTTGGGGTGGGAGGTGGGCGTGCTCTGGCAGGTCGATTCAGAGTCAGAGGTCTTGCAATGCGTCGAGGTTTGGCGTGCGTCTCAGGATCGTTTTTCGCGGTTTGTCTTGTTGACACAAGGCATGGTTTTTTCAAAAGGAATCGGTCTTCCCGGTCGCACATGGGAGGCTGGGCAGCCGGTTTGGATTCCAGATGCTGTTCTCGATTCGAATTTTCCTCGTGGACCCATGGCCGCGGAAGAGGGATTACATGCGGCCTTCGCCTTTCCCATTCAGCTAGGATCTGCGGTTTATGGCGTTATGGAGTTTTTTAATCGAGAGATTCAGGAGCCGGATCAAGCCTTGCTGCATCAAATGCTTTCTGTCGGGAGTCAAATCGGGCAGTTTATGCAACGAAAAAAATCCGAACTGGCTTTGCGGGAAGGGGAGGCGCAGACTCGGCTGGTTTTGGATACGGCCCTTGATGCGGTCGTCACCTTTACGGAGACGGGGCATATCCTGAGTTGGAACTTGCAGGCTGAACGCATGTTTGGTTGGTCTCGTACAGAGATTCTTGGGCAAACGTTGGTTTCTACCATTATCCCCCGGACTTATTGGGTGGGGTATCTTGAGGGTTTGCAACGCTACATTCATACGGGGGTGAGTGAGATCTTGAATCAGCGGATGGAATTAATCGGCGTGCATCGGGAAGGTCATGAATTTCCCCTTGAGATGGCGATGACTGCGGTACGATCAAAAGGGCAATTTGTGTTTAGTGGATTTATTCGAGATTTAACGGAGCGGCGGGAAACAGAGGAAGCTCTTCGCAAGAGTGCGGAGCAGCTTCGCCAAGCGCAAAAAATGGATGCCATTGGGACATTAGCCGGGGGCATTGCCCATGATTTTAATAATATTTTGTCTGCCATTATCGGGTATACCGAGTTGGCAATGGTGAAAAGTGGAGTAAACAGTGAGGTGGTGCCACGTCTGCAAGAGGTGCTGAGGGCGGGCTACCGCGCCAAAAAACTCGTTCGTCAAATTCTAACCTTTAGTCGGCAGGATGAATCCGGCAAGAAGATCATTTACCTCCAACCGATCATCGAAGAAGCGATGAATTTGCTGCGCGCCTCACTTCCTTCCACTATTTCCCTAGAAGTCGATCTTCAACGGATCACCTCTCCAGTCCTTGCTGATGCCACACAAATTCATCAAGTCGTGATGAACCTTGTGACGAATGCCGAACATGCGATGCGTGATAAGGGTGGGACGTTGCGGGTGATGTTGCATCAGGTTCAGGTGAAGGAGGGGGATATTTTGTTGAGCCAGGGGATGTCGGTCGGGACCTATATTTGTCTGACATTTGCCGATTCTGGAAGGGGGATGGCGCCGAATATTCAAAAGCGGATTTTCGATCCCTTCTTTACCACGAAGGCTGTGGGAGAAGGGACGGGAATGGGACTTTCAGTTATTCATGGAGTGATCATCAATCATGGTGGGATCATTCAGGTTGACAGTCGTGAAAATGAAGGCACCACATTTGTCTTGTATCTTCCCTGTACGGCCTTTCTGGCGCTACCCGAGGTGACCGTTTCCGTTACGTCTGCCTCCTATTTTGGAGAGGGGCGGGTTATGTTTGTTGATGATGAAGTGTCCATTGCCCGTTGGGGGAAAGACATGTTGGAAGCTTTGGGATATCAAGTTGAAATTTTCACCAACGCTTCTGAGGCTTTGGATTCGTTTACACAGAATCCTGATCGTTTCGATGTTCTTGTGACCGATCAAACGATGCCAAGTATGACTGGGGAAATGCTGGCGAAACAGGTGATCCGTCTTCGACCTAGTTTTCCAGTGATCTTATGCTCTGGATTTAGTTACACGATGAATGAGAAGAAAGCTGAAGCGATGGGGCTGAAGGCGTATTTAACCAAACCGGTGCTAATGGATGAGATGGCACGAGCCCTTCAAGCTGCGATTCCCCGAAAAGCGATACGCAACCCGGCATGATTTTTTTTGATTGCCAGACTTCCTAGGCTGAATCTCCAACGAGTCCCTAAACATTTTAGGATACACACCGTCTTAAGAGGGAATACGCTAAAGGGATTCTTTTGAGAAGTAAGGAATTGGTGACCATGCTGACCGAGCTGAGGGCCATGGCTGCCGCAGCCATGATGGGTTGGAGAAATCCATATTCCCTAAAGACTTACTGAAGACCGTGAGGAACTCTGCCTCTTCTTTGGAAAAGCGGGTACAGAATGCATCCCGCCAGAGGAACAAGCACAAGATTGTAGCCAAAGGCCCATTTCAAATTTTGGTGAAGCATGTGCATTGGGGTTCGGTTTAATTGCATAGCTTTGTGAATGCCTCGAATGTCGCCACTCATAATTGTGAGTTTGTGCCGGTTCCATGGCCACTCGCTTCCCTTGGTTCTGTAATTTCTGCTGCATTTTGATCAGGAAGAATCCCTGTAAGGAAATGTGTCCTTCCCAAGTCCGAAGCAATGGTTTTGGCGACCTGGTGATGATCTCCCGTTAGCATCATGACAACCAGCCCTGCCTTTATGAGTTGCTGAATGGCTTCTTTGGATTCCGGGTGTCGGTATTCCAAAGATGCCTTCAACTTGTCCGTTGATGGCACCCAGGATGGGTGCTCTGCATGCTTGGGCCAGTCGCTGCATTGAATGGGAGATCTTGTTGATGCTGGGAATTCCCAGAAGCATGGTCACGAAGGTGGCATTGCCGGTAATGACGGCTTGGCCTGCGGCTCACATTGGGTTGAATGTTCTGTGCAGAGCTTTTTGCTGTGAATTCAGTCCCATCGCTGATAGTTCTTTAGTGGTATTCGTGAAGATTTCGTCACTACTGTTGACATGAATCTTTTAGAATTCAATTTTTTCATGAACATTGTATTTGAATAGGTGAGTGTCGTCTTTCAATAGGTCTGAAATTGTCATTATTTTTGTCATGTTTTGGTTGTCGTTTAATGGCTCATATCCTTCTGTTGATGAGAACCAGACTGTGACTGACAGAAACGGAAATCAAGAAAATGGCAATGAGGCTCAGTGGGCTGATGGTTCGCCCTTTGCATATGACCTAACTATAAAATAATAGTTGGGAATCTTGAGAGTACAAAAGGAGGTATCCACCAATGGGGCAATTTTTTCATGATGAGCAAGGGGCGGCTGCCATTGAGTATTCACTGCTTATGAGTTTAATTGGGATCGTAATCGCCGGCGCTCTTCATGTTCTTGGGGTCAATTTGATTGATACTTTTTCCTCCGTCAGTGGAGCCCTAACACCCGTTCAAGTGATAGATGACCTTCGGAATGTACATTTATAAGACTTTTCTTGTACTGACCTCTCAAAATGTTTTGTTGCTTTCGAATTACAGAACCTTCTTCAGCCTGGTTTTGTGTTTCTGTTCGTTCCTACCCTCAAGAAAAACGCATGGTTTCCTTTGGTGTACCTAAAGTCTTTCCTCCACTTTGCCGACAAACATGAAAAAAGGAGGAGGTTGCTTTATGTTGCTAAGATTACTTGTCATAATCATTATTTCTTTGACCTGGGGATGTGAATCCCTCTCGATGAATCATCGCACATCCGAAGCTACTCAAGGCGAAACCCCAAAGCCAATTTTGACTTCTCTTCCTCCGTCGCCATCTTCTGAATCCTCAGCCCTCAAAGATCCCATGGCTATCCCTGAAGAGACTGAAGAGGTAGCTTTCAAAGGCCCTAGCAAGGCCGATCCGTTTCCAACAGTCTATTTTCCGTATGATAGTTGGGAAATTACTTCTGAAGTGCGAGACCGATTAGATGCCACAGCTATATGGATGAGGACTTTTTCAAAGTATGGGCTCACGATTGAGGGTCATACGGATATTCGTGGAAGCGAAAGCTATAACATGGTATTGGGCATGAGACGGGCAAAAGCCGTGAAAGACTATTTGTCTCATTTGGGCATTCCACGGTCTCGTTTGGATATTGTTTCATATGGGAACACCTTAGTGCTCTGCGATATGGATGATGAGCATCGCTGCCACCAGTTCAATCGACGAGCTGATCTCTTGTTAGAATAGGCTACCTTCATTATCTCAAAGAGAAATTTGATCTTCTCTCACCATCATCATCTTCTCCCTTCTGCGCATAAAAATTCGACTCTTCGTTCTATCCGAAATTTCCAGCCAAGATTTCTTGGACTTTTTCATTAAAATTGAAATTTTCTG
>QJYE01000302.1 GCA_003235785.1 Nitrospirota bacterium | reverse complement strand
ATCGTACTCTGATCATCCACACCAGTTCCCCACATTGTCGATCCACCGAAAAACCGAACATGCTTGCTGGGTTGATCCGTCGTCAAACGATGTGTTCGCTCTCCTTCACTATTGATCGTAGTGGTTTGTCCGGAAAAGGGTTTTTTGGCCCAGGCCACATAGGGAACATATTGCGTTTCAAGTTGCTTTTTCTCTCGATAAATCAGATAGGCATAGTCTTGGTCAGGAAGACTTTCAACATAGGCTTTCTCATCGATAGGGACAAAGAATTTTTTCCATAGGGACCGCCCATCTAAATAAACAGAGGCTAGCAGGTTAACCGCAAGCAACACAGACAGAAAGACACCGACATTAATCAGGATGATCCTGACAACTCCGCCCGGCCGTTTCTTCACACGCATCTCCTCTTATTTCGTGGATCCATAAACCATCTCGTCACATAACGAAAAACACTCGCCATTTTCTCACCCATTCTCCAACAACCAGTTGAGACAATGACCAACCCTGGATACTCATGAAATAAACGCCACTATGTAATGAGTCAAACCCTCAAACGATGCCTAAACGGCTATACAACAATCTCCATTCATGCCATGGTCTTTTCATCATCCTACAGCTTTGTTCAATACTTTACGTTCACCTCGATATTTATTAATTCGCCATTGACGTCAAAAGCCGATTCTTCAAAATTAGGCGGAGCTAAATGAAACGTGGGGTTGTTGGAGACACCGAAACCTTCCATGGGAAGGCCAATCCAATTCCGATCGAATTTATGATTATCGTTTTCATCATGATAAACCACTACAGCATATTTGCCCGCATCCGGCGCAGCCACACAAAGCGTCATGGAACCCTCTTGAGCTGGCTCTCGCTCTTTATCCACCTTTTTCCCTTTCACTAAAAAATCTTGAGGATTTGGTCCATACAATACGACTTTAACCGTTCCGTGGTCATTGCGAATGCCATGGATATGCACATAAATCGGAGTTCCCAAAGATGGGCAGGTATTCGCCGGCTCTTGCGGCACAGCCCCTGGACTCACTCCAGAACTCAACAACATGGTCATAAAAAATAGCACGAACATGGGGGACGAGAATTCACTCAGAGAGAGGGGGATTTTCTTGAGCGGAAAGATCGGGTTTGCGCTTTTCGAAAGCAAAGAGGAGGAGGAGAGAAACCACGCCAACGCTAATGGCGGAATCGGCCACATTGAACGCCGGCCAATGATAGCCATTAATATAGAAATCTAAGAAATCAATCACTTCGCCATATTGCAGGCGATCAATGAAATTCCCAATGGCCCCACCAAATATCAAGGCAATGGTCAGTTGGCCCCACCAATCCCGCGGATCCATCCGCAAAAAAATGGTGATGAGTAACCCCATGGCCAAGATCGAGGTCAGAAAGAAGAAGACGAGCCGAAATCCGCTGCTTGTCGTCCCCATGATCCCAAACGCCGCTCCAGGATTGCGAATATACGTGAGATTGAAATACCCGGGAATAATGGAAATGGATTCATGCAGGTACATCGAGCCATCGATAAAGGCCTTGGTGACTTGATCGACCACAATAATGGTCAACACCACGACCCCCAGCACTCCATATCGACGCATACCCTCGTTCACGCGACCGCCTCTACGCAGCGTTCACAAATGGTGGGATGCTCCGCCTTCGACCCCACATCGTTTCGAATATTCCAGCATCGATCACATTTGACGCCTTCAGCCTTCACGACGTTGATGACCAACCCAAGACTGGCATGAGATATCTCATGGTTGCTCTCAGCTATGGCTGTAATCGTTTCCACGTCCACACAGGAAACAATAAAAAGAGCGGGAAGATCATCATGGTATCGCTTCAACAACCCGCTCTTTGGTTCAGTCGCCTGCAAGACCACTTTGGCTTCTAAAGACGAACCAATGACTTTATCCCGCCGGGTTTTCTCCAATGCCGCCTGCACCACCCGTCGAACTTGAAAGAGATAATTCCACGTGCTGTGCAACTCGGGATTCCCAAACACCGTTGGAGACGGTGGGAATTCAGCAAGATGGACACTGTCTAGCTTGGAACCCTTCTGTTTCGAATCTGGCAACACCTGCCAAATTTCTTCAGCCGTAAAACTCAGAATCGGGGCCATAAGTTTGGCCAAGGCGGTCACCACCTCAAACAAAACCGTCTGAGAACCACGCCGAAGTGGTGAGTTCGCCGGGAAAGTATAGAGGCGGTCTTTGAGAATATCCAAGTAGGTCGCGCTCATATCCGTGGAACAAAAGTAATCCAACTCATGCACCACTTGACGAAATTGAAATTCCGCATATCCCTTTTTCACATTGTCGATCAGTTGGCCTAACCGCCAGAGCGCCCATTGATCCAGTTCCGGTAAATTTGCATGAGGCACTGTATGAGTGGCCGGATCAAAATCATATAAATTACTGAGGAGAAACCGGCAGGTATTGCGCACTTTTCGATACGCATCCATCAACTGTTTCACAATCTCTTTAGAGATGCGCAGATCTTCCTGGTAATCCTGGGAGGCCACCCACAACCGCAAAATTTCTGCGCCGGACTCTTTGATGATTTCTTGCGGCGAGATTACATTCCCAGCCGTTTTCGACATTTTCTTGCCTTCCCCATCCAGGACAAACCCATGCGTCAACACAGCTCGATAGGGCGCTTGCTCATCCGTCGTCACCGAGGTCAGGAGCGAACTATGAAACCACCCCCGATGTTGGTCGGAACCTTCCAGATAGAGGTCCGCGGGGTACCACCCTTCACCTTGAGGCTTCAACACCGCCGCATGACTCACGCCCGACTCAAACCACACATCTAAAATATCATGTTCTTTCTTAAACGCCCCATGGCCACATTGCGCACAGGAGGTTCCAGCAGGCAGTAGTTCTGACGCAGAACGACTAAACCAGATATCAGCTCCCCCCTCCTCCATTTGTTCACTGATATGCTCAATCACCTTGTGGTCAGCAAGCGGGGTCGCACAGCTTTCGCACGAAAACACCGGAATAGGCGTCCCCCACATGCGTTGCCGAGATAAGCACCAATCCGGACGGTTCACGATCATGCCATGAATGCGATCACGACCGCGCTCCGGAATCCATTGAACTTTATCTATCTCTTTCAGGGCTTTCTTCCGGAGATCGGCTTTCTCCATGGACACAAACCACTGATGCGTCGCTCGAAAGATGACCGGTTGCTTGCAACGCCAACAATGCGGGTACGAATGTTCAAGCTTCTTTTCCCCAACCACCAATCCTTTGGTTTTTAAGACTTCCACAATCCCGGAGTTCGCTTCCAAGACGGGTTGGCCTTCAAACTCAGGAAATTCATCCGTAAACCGTCCTGCATTATTGACCGGCACCAGGATTTCTAAGGGTTGGTTATTAGGAAGCACGTCGACGAAAAGCGGTCTATTGTATTTCATGACCAACAGATAGTCGTCCATCCCATGTCCAGGAGCAATATGCACACAGCCCGTTCCCTGCTCCAATGTGACAAAATCTCCATTGAGGATGGGAACCTCTTTCTTCGCAAATGGCGGATGACACGTCCACCCTTCAAAATCTTTCCCTTTTTTGCAGCCTAACATTTCAAAATTCTCAATTTTGCAGGCCTTGGCAAAGACATCTTCCAACCCCGCGGCAACAACAAAAGCCTCCTCACCAACCTGAAGCACGGCATAGTCAAAATCCGGATGCAGACAGACGGCTTGGTTGGCCGGAAGAGTCCACGGGGTTGTCGTCCAAATGACCGCCGAAACGGCTTTCAGCTCTTTGACTTTTGGCAGCCCCAAGCGTTGATCAGAACCCATTTCCGCTGGCGAGACCGTAAAGGGAAATTTCACATAGACGGACGGTGAGAGATGATCCTCATATTCCACTTCAGCTTCCGCCAACGCCGTTTGATCCACCGTGCACCACAACACCGGCTTTAACCCCTTATAGACACGCCCTTTTTCCACAAATTTCCCGAACTCTCGAACAATGGCCGCCTCATAGGCGTGATCCATGGTCAGATACGGATGGTCCCAATCACCGAATATGCCTAATCGCTCAAATTCGCCCCGTTGAATTCCCACAAATTTCTGAGCATATTCCCTACAGATTTTCCGCAGTTCCACCGCGCTCATATCTTTTTTCTTGGAACCCAGTTGCTTGGAGACTTGGTGTTCAATCGGAAGCCCATGACAATCCCATCCCGGAATATAGGGCACCCGAAACCCATCCATCGTCTTCGATTTAATAATGATGTCCTTCAAAATTTTATTCAGCCCATGCCCGATATGAATATGCCCGTTGGCATAGGGCGGGCCGTCATGAAGGATGTAGAGAGGACGATCCTGGCGAGATTCCTGGATACGCGCATACATGCGTTCCTGTTCCCACCAAGCCAACCGTTCAGGTTCCTTTTGAGGCAAATTCGCCTTCATGGGAAACTCAGTCTGAGGAAGATTTAATGTTGATTTATAATCCATAGGAAAAAACTCAAGAAAACGTGAAAAATCGCAGGGGCATTCTAGCCGCGACCTAGAAACCCGTCAAACAACAGTAGTTGAATGCTCATCATGACAGAGGAGGGATAATGGGAAGAGATTTCTTGACGAGCAGCCTACAAAAAATGAAAGGGAAATTCAGGGAGGCGATTAACTCAAAGCCATCATCCGTTCCAAGGCAATCTTGGCTAAAATTTTCTCATCATCAGGTACCGAAATCCGATTCACCACATGACCCTGGGCCAGGTTTTCCATGGCCCAGCACATATGAGGGGCATCGATCCGGAACATGGTGGCGCACCGGCACACCATCGGTGAGAGGAAAAAGACTTGTTTATCCGTCTGCTCGGCCTTCAGGCGATTTACCAGGTTCAATTCAGTCCCAACCACCCACGATGTCCCCGCGGGAGCCTTACTGACCGTCTGAATAATATATTCGGTCGAACCCACTGCGTCCGCTTTATTCACGACATCTTCGTGACATTCTGGATGCACAATAACTTGAATGCCGGGATACTGCTTTCTGAAATACTCAACATGCGTCGGTTGAAACATTTGATGAACACTGCAATGGCCTTTCCACAAAATCAGCTTGGCCTTGTGAATGGCTTCCACCGTATTGCCCCCGTTGGCTTTAAACGGATCCCAAACAATCATTTCGTCTTTGGGGAAACCCATTTTATTCGCCACATTCCGACCAAGATGTTCATCCGGGAAAAAGAGAATCTTTTCCCGTCTCGACCAGGCCCAATCCATCACAGCCTTCGCATTGGACGACGTACAGGTGACTCCACCATGCTCCCCGCAAAAGGCCTTCAAATCGGCAGCTGAATTCACATAGACAACAGGAGTGACGACATCCTCTACCGACAGAACTTGCGAAAGAGCGTCCCAACATTCATCCACCTGTTCAATTGCAGCCATATCGGCCATCGAACACCCGGCGGCTAAATCCGGCAAAATGACCGTCTGGTTCGACCGGCTCAAAATATCCGCCGTCTCCGCCATGAAATGCACACCACAAAACACAACGTGAGGAAATTCAGATCGTTCAGCCGCTAATTTTGAGAGTAACAATGAATCGCCACGCAAGTCGGCATGGACAATGACCTCATCGCGTTGATAGTTATGCCCAAGAATCAACACCTGATTACCAAGACTTTTCTTGGCCGCGACGATTCGTTCAAAGAGTTCGCCCTCTGAAAGATCCTGATAATCGGTAATGGGTAGCTCTGTCATAAGTGAAGTATTCACACCAGATTCCTCATATGTCTAAATGGAAATGGTCCGATCAAATAGCTGGCTTCGCGAATCCAGAAATTCACCCAACGCCAAGCGTGAGTTTTTCATTGTATCAAATCATGATCAGTTGAAAAAGGTAGAATGTGTAATAGACTGCTTCCCTCGCCTATCACCACAGGCCCTCTTGGCTCATTGACGAAGGTCCAGGTTGAGGGT
>QJYE01000270.1 GCA_003235785.1 Nitrospirota bacterium | reverse complement strand
AATCCACCCTGAAAATGATACCATTTGGTAGCACCTTCATTGCGAGTAACACAATTCCGAGCTACCTACGCATACGATTGCTGGCACCCAGGAGTGAGACCAGTGGTGGATCGGCGCTTCCCGATGGGGAAATTGCAAACATGCCGAAAGCCACCGCCAAGTCAGTCAAGACCTTGCCCCCAAGAGGGATGCGGTGTCGTTTTATTACGAGGCCGGTCCGTATGGGTATGTGATCTATCGCCAACTCACGAAGTGAGGCGCTGCCCGAGCGGTAGTGCCCCCCTTCACTAAAATCGTTACTAAAACGGGCGACCTGGTGAATATGGATCGGCGTGACGGCGAATCGCTGTCTCGGTTGCCCCGGGCCGGGGAACTCACCCCTGTCAGGGGCCCAGGCCAGGAACAGGAAGCGATACAGGATCTCACACGAGCCCGAGAAGACATGCCAAGACTGGAACGGATCACCAAACAACGGCTCAATGCATTTCTGCTTCGGCATGGCCGCCTCTAAACGGGCGGGGAAAGCCGCTGGGCCTAGTCCCATGACCGGTGGTTAGAGGGGGTGTAGTTCGACCAGTCGGTGCAACAAATTGTGTTCCAGGAATACCCAGGAATACATAGATGCGGTGTAGCAGGCCGCGGCCCGCGTGGCAGGGCTAGAGAAGGAGATGGCGACCGCACTGACGAACTGGGAACTGGCTCCAGCGATAGAAGCCCTGATGGCCCTGCAGGGGGTGAAGCTGGTTACGGCCATGACAGTGCTGGCCGAACTGGGGAATCTGAGTCGTTAGGACTTTACGACTGTTGGATTAAGGTCAATCAATCATCGTCGTCATCATCTTCATCCTCAGCTTCGATGGCGGCCTGTCGCATTTGTTCTTCCATTGCGTTGTGAATGAGCATACGGATGAACATCGAAATAATCGAACCCTTTTCCAGGGTACCTCCAGGAGGTACGGCAATCCGACCTTCTTCAACCATTTTATCCAGCCATTTTTTTTGATCGGGTGCGACGTGGACCGAAATTTCAATTAACGGCACTTTCCCAAACATATCCATAAAAGCGGTCTCCAGTTATTCAAGCGCAATGAAGTAATTGCATCGTTAAGCTGTTTCCGATAACACCACGCGCTCTTTCAGTTTGTCAATGAATAGATCCGTCCACCAAGTTTGGAATTGGGAAAAGCTGGTTATGCTCACAGGCCTGAGCTCTAATGTCAAAAGATGACGGAATTATTTTAAATTGAGGACGTCGGCCATGGAATAGAGACCTGCAGGCTTATTTACCACCCATGCGGCCGCTCGGAGAGCCCCACGGGCAAAGGTATCGCGAGTATGTGCACGGTGGGTAATTTCAATTCGTTCACCAGGGCCACCGAACAGAATCGTGTGATCTCCCACGATATCTCCCGCCCGTATCGTTTGCATGCCGATTTCTCGTGTTTGTCGTTCGCCGGTAATACCATGTCGGGCATACACGCCAACTTCTTGTAAATCCCATTCCATCCCATCGGCTAACGCTTCGGCCAATTTAAGTGCGGTTCCGCTGGGTGCATCTTTTTTCTTGTTGTGATGGGCTTCAATGACTTCGATGTTATAGCTCTCCCCAAGTGATTTGGCGATTTTGCCAATAATATTCACCAGGACGTTAATGCCCACACTCATGTTGGGTGAAAACACGCAAGGAACTTTTGAGGCTAACGTCTTGAGATGGATCAATTCTTGATCGGAAAACCCTGTTGTCCCAATCACCATCGCTTTTGAGGTCCGGACGACTTGTTCAAGGTGAGAAAGGCA
>QJYE01000024.1 GCA_003235785.1 Nitrospirota bacterium | reverse complement strand
GTTGAATTGTAATGCTTTTTTTGATATGTGCCAGTAGGATTTCACGAGGAGACTCCTAGGCGTTCATCATGGAGATTCTCATTTTAGTCGGGGCCTTAGTCGTTATTCTTTTAGGGGCTGAGGCCTTTACCAATAGTCTTGAGCATTTTGGCGAGCGTCTGGGTATTTCCGAAGGGGTGACCGGTTCGGTTTTTGCCGCAATTGGCACGGCGTTGCCGGAAACGATGGTGCCATTGTTTGCTATTTTGCTGGGGTCGGGAACGGAAACGATACGGCATGAGGTTGCTGTTGGATCAATTTTGGGGGCTCCCCTCCTGTTGGCAACCGTGGCGTTTTTTCTTGTGGGTATTTTTTCGGCTCGGTCACGGGGGTGGTATGGAGAGTTGAATCCCGAACCCACGGGGTTTGCGCGGGATCTCGTCTGGTTTAACTGGGCTTTTTTTATTGGCGTGATGGCCACGTTTGTGCCGCATGAGTGGCCAGGAGTGCGGGGGCTGATGGCTCTTGTCTTAGTCGGGATGTATGTGACGTATCTGACGTTGACGATTCGGGCCTCGACTGATTTGGTCGATGATGGGCATGCGACCGAAGCCGATCATCCACTCTATGGCACCAAGATTGGGCTGCCTGATAATTTAGTGATTATTTTGTTCCAGTTGGGTTGTGGGTTAGGGCTGATCATGTTGGGGGCTAAGGGTTTTGTGTATGGCATTCAGCATCTCGCGCCGATCTGGGGGATCTCGGCGTTGACGCTGTCTCTCTTGATTGTTCCCATCGCCACAGAGCTTCCGGAAAAAGTGAACAGCATCCTATGGATTCGGCGAGGTCGTGATACGCTGGCGGTGGGCAATCTGACTGGAGCGATGATGTTTCAAGGCAGTTTGTTGCCTGCGGTGGGAATTATGCTGACGGCGTGGGTGCCTCAACAGGAAATTTTGATGGGAATGGCCATGACGTTAGTGGCCGCCACCTACCTCACGTGGATTGTGCGCAAGGGAAAAGTGAAGCCCATTCATTTGGTCGTCAATGGGTTGTGTTATCTGGTATTTGTCCTGTCCATTCTCTTCTGGTAGCTTCTTAAGAAGGGTTTCAGCGTTTCGTGCTGAGAAGGAAAGCAAGGAGAAGCATGTCCCTCCCCATGGTTGTGGTCACTCGGCGACTTCCCCCCAAAGCGTGGAATGCCTTAACGGCACATGCTCGTGTGGTGTGTTGGGAGTCTGATTGTCCGGTGACGCATGAATGGTTGTTGGAGCATATTTCCGAAGCAGACGGCCTCTATTGCTTGTTGACGGATCAGATTGATCAAGATGTGCTTCGAGTTGGAGCCCGCTTGCGTGTGGTTAGCACGATGTCGGTGGGGTATGACCATATTGATATTCCCCTGTGTACCGCACGGAGTATTCCCGTTGGATATACGCCTGGCATTTTGACCGAAACGACGGCCGATCTCGCGTTTGCGTTGTTGCTGGCAGCGGCCCGGCGCATTGTGGAAGGGGCTGACTATGTGCGACAAGGCCAATGGGTGGAATGGAAGCCGGATCTTCTCCTCGGACAGGATATCTATGGAGCCACCTTGGGGATTGTGGGGTTTGGCCGAATCGGGCAAGCCGTGGCCAGGCGGGCTCAGGGGTTTCAGATGAACGTGTTGGCGGTGCGATCACCCGGACAGGATCGCGAAGCAAGAGAACGTTCTGTGGTCAATGAGAACCATGACGACGGATCGAATTGGTCTCCTGTGACGTTTGTGGATCTGCACACCGCGTTGCGGGAATCAGATTTTGTCAGTCTGCATGTTCCGCTGACGGTTCGGACGCAGCATTTGATTGGTGATCCGGAACTTCGCATCATGAAGCGCTCAAGCATCTTGATCAATACGGCTCGTGGCGCGGTTGTGGACCCTGCCGCGTTGTATCACGCGTTACAGCAAAAAACGATTGGTGGTGCGGCGTTAGATGTGACAGAACCCGAACCGCTTCCCGCTTCTCATCCGCTGCTCACTCTGCAGAATTGTCTGGTGATTCCACATTTAGGCAGTGCGTCGACGGCGACAAGATCTCGTATGGCGGATATGGCGGTTGAGAATATGATCGCCGGGTTGCGTGGCGATCGTCTTCCCCATTGCGTGAATCCCGAAGTGTACTCATCGTAGGCCACGAGGGTGTGTTCAGTGGTCACATGAGTGCTGGACTCGGCATTGTTCACGATCACAATTATTGTCAATAATCAAAGAGCCATTCAATTGGTTCGATTCGATAGAGGTGTCACGTTGGAAACATTTTTTGCCACATGTCCCAGAGGGTTGGAAGAAGAGCTGGAGAAGGAATTTCGTGCGTTAGGAGGCAGGGCGATTCGTGTCACCCCTGGTGGCGTGGAATGCCAGGGGCCTTTCCCGCTGTGTTATCGGTTGAATCTCGAGAGTCGAATTGCCAGTCGAATTTTGTGGCGGGTCGGACAAGGATCCTATCGCCATGAAGAAGATTTGTATCGCTTAGCGGCGCAATTGCCCTGGCCCACATGGTTTTCGGTGAATAGTCGGATTAAAGTTCGCCTGGTGGCGCAGCATTCCCCGCTGAACAGTCTTGAGTTTGCGACGCTTCGGGTGAAGGATGCCATTTGTGATCGTTTTTTACGAGAGGTGAAGAAACGTCCTGAAGTGGATAAGCGCTATCCCGATCTTCAAATTGTGGTGTTTGTCGATGAGGATCAGGTGGTCTGGTATTTGGATACGACCGGCGCCCCGCTCTTTAAGCGTGGCTGGCGACAGGCTGCTGGAGAGGCCCCGTTGCGTGAGAATTTAGCCGCAGGGATTCTTCGTCTTTCGGGGTGGACAAGTAACCAGGTGCTCCTGGATCCCATGTGCGGGTCAGGAACCATTTTGATTGAAGCCGCACTCATGGCCAAGGGCGTGGCACCTGGAGCCCGACGAGAATTTTCGTTCCGTCATTTGCGAAACTTTGATCGATCGGCTTGGGCCGAGATGCGGCCTGACGTCCAACAGGGTCTTCCTAAAACGCCTCATCTGGAGTTGTTTGGTTGTGATCAGGATGCGCAGGCGTTATCCATGGCAAGAAGTAATCTGCAGTATGTGGGGTTAGGGGGAGTGCAAGTGACGCAAGGCGATGTCTTAGATGTGATGCCACCGGCGAGCAAGGGCGTGATGGTTACCAATCCACCCTACGGAGTTCGGATGGGAAGTCATGCGACCCTGGAAGACTGGTATCCGAAGTTTGGTGATGTGTTGAAGCAGCGATTTGCAGGGTGGTCGGTATATCTGCTGACTGCAGACTTTCGGTTGCCCAAGCTTATTCGGTTGGCCCCATCTCGAAAAATTCAATTATTCAATGGTGCGCTGGAATCCAGGCTCTATGAATTTCAGATGGTGGCAGGTGGGAATCGAAAAGACGCACGGCTTTCAAAGCGGCACATAGCCAACTGAAGAATGTTTAGAGAGTGGGCGATCCAGCCATATTGAGTAGCGTGATCCACACGTCTTCAATGCATCGCAGCACAAAAATCCATTCATCGCATGTTGCCGGTCTCATAAATAAATGACAATTGTCGGGGAAGGATACATTGCGTGCGGCCGTGGGATCTTGCTCGGAAAACAACGCGACGGGAATCTTATGTAATCGGGGGTCTTCTTGCAAGGCTGTGATAATCGTATGCCCTGAGTAATCGGGGAGGTGATTTGATAAGAAAATGAGGTCGGGTTGCGGGGCATCGACGTAGGGATATTCTTGGCGTAAATAGCTCAGGGCCTGTTCACCATTTTCGGCTTCATGAATTTCTACGCAGATGATCTGGGCGACGAGGAGAGCTTCCTTTAGGGCTTCAATCTGAGCCGGATCATCTTCAATGGTCAGGATCCTGATGGTATTTCTGACAGCTCCTCGCATCGCGGATAGTCCAGGCTCATCGTTGCTCATGGTGAGTTGCAACGAGAGCAAAAGAAGGTTTATGTCGACAACTCGACGTGAATCGAGTGATGGGCTTCTCTATTTTTTCGGTTGAATGGTGTATGGGGTTAAGGGGGGGGAGAAGATTCTGGCATATGATCAAGGAACTGAGCCCAACCGATCTTAAGTGGCATTATTGAGCGAGAACGGGTGATTGGCTTGCTCGCGATTTTTTCGAATGGGCTCTCAGGGCAGTGCCTTTTTGTTGTTGAGGAGGAGATAGTCTGGAGGTGGAGGGAAGGTTTGAGGTGTGGGGCTACCTCTAGGAGGCATGTATTTGGTCTAGCCAATTTTGGAGCGTGGGTAGGGCATCGGGGCGGATGGCCACAATACCGTTCACGGTGGGATTGGGTTGATTGAATGGGATAGGCTGGAGGTGTCTGTCAAACACCAGACCGCCTGCCGCGTGAATGAGGATGAGGCCTGCCGCGATATCCCATTCATTTTGGGGGCCGAGATTGATCAGGCCATCGACCTGCCCTGCGGCGACAAGTGCTAAGGAATAGGCAATCGATCCTAAGAGTGATGGGCAGCGGTGCTCTTTTTGCCAAGCCTTCAGCGTGCGTTGGGTGACTTTCCAGGGATTCAACAGAAATGTGTGGCGAGACGGGTTTGATGTTGTGCGGACGTGAATCGGTTGGCGGTTCAGTGTGGGTAGTTGGCCTTGAATGGCACAGAAATATTCCTGCGTGGCTGGATTGAAAATGACGCCGACGGCGGGTTGGCCTTGGTCAAC
This sequence comes from Nitrospirota bacterium, assembly GCA_003235785.1. Lineage (GTDB taxonomy): Bacteria > Nitrospirota > Nitrospiria > Nitrospirales > UBA8639 > Nitrospira_E. The sequence goes on along the minus strand of QJYE01000024.1, from coordinate 1,284 downwards.
CAGCGCAAGAGAGATCGTATAGTGAGGCAAGCCTTTAATGAAGGGTTTTGTGCCATCGATGGGGTCTAAAATCCATACGCGTTGAGAATGGAGCCGTGAGGGATTGTCCGGTGATTCCTCGGACAACCAGGCATCATGCGGAAAGGCATCCAATAACGTTTGTTGGATGATTTGATTGACTTCAAGATCCGCATTGGTCACAGGAGATCCGTCGGATTTGATTTGGATTTTTAACCCGTCGTATCTGATCCTTTGGAGACGTGCACTTGCATGGTTCAATGCGAGGCGAATGGTGTCTATTTCATGGCGATAGGGTAATATCATTCTCGATGGAGATGGGTCGGTAAATCTTGCCGTGTTCTCGTCTTCAACGTCTGTGTTCTATCATACCTGAGCGCGTTCGTTAAGTGTGCAAGAATAGTGTGGAAGGAAGAGCCGAGATCTTTGATGTGAATGTGAGTAGGTGAGGGAAAGAGCATCCATAAAAGTTACAAACTTTATCATGTAACAACCGATGCAAAAGGTCACAGTTCGACTCAACATTTCACCTGAACGGTTTCAAGCCTATTATCAAGGCGTGGTTGAACATGCCGTGGCAACGACCATTGATGGCCGTACCGTCAGGTTTCCAGCCAGGGTGTTGCGTCCTTTTCTCTCCTATCAAGGGATTCAAGGCACATTTGATATTGCGTTTGATGCCAACATGAAATTCCAATCCATTTGTCGAACGGCCCGCCCTTCTTCGTCATGAGCTGAGTGGAATGATGGGAGAAGACTATTCACTCTGGGGGCTGTTTTTCAGTGCCTTCCTCTCGTCGACCGTGCTGCCGGGAAGCTCGGAAGTCGTGTTGCTGGCCCTAGCCACACAGGGTGAGATCCCGCACTGGGATCTTCTGGCTGTGGCCACGGCAGGCAATACCTTAGGGGGGATGAGTTCATGGGTGCTGGGATGGGTGATCGCGTTGCGGTACCCGCTCACAGAATTATCGAAGCCTTCGCACCGGCGTGCGGTAGAACGTGTGCGGCAGTGGGGGAGCCCGATCCTGCTCTTTTCCTGGGTCCCGGTGATCGGCGACCCCTTATGTGTGGCCGCCGGATGGTTGCGGATGTCGTGGATCCGCGCGTGGCTTTTTATTGGGATGGGAAAAGCCGTTCGCTATGGGGTGGTCCTCGCTGTCGTGCCTTCTGGTACGTGAAATCAGGGAGATGGGTCTTTAGGAGCCTGCCAGACTTAGGATGAATCCTGTACTAAGCGGTCTCTATCTAGGGGGTTTCTTGGACCAT
>QJYE01000465.1 GCA_003235785.1 Nitrospirota bacterium | reverse complement strand
GCGCACTAGGAATATCCAGACGCTGAAGATGCTGAAACAACGCCTCTTCCGCATCATCAGGAAGTTCCCGAATTTTTTGCTGAACATGTGCAATGCCTAGAAGCCTGGTGGAATAATCCTCTTGGGCCAGTTCTCGCCAGGCGGCGTAGAACCCCTTTTCGCGTGAAGGCATATTCCATCCTGCAATCCCCTCGTCAACAAAGGCGGCAATCCATTTGACTAGTTGCTGGTTGATCTCCTCAACCTGGGTGCTTCCTGTAACACGATCCAACCAATCGCCCAAGGTCCGGTCTGGAGGCAATTCCACCGCAATGGCATTGACCGGCATGTTTAACGAATCAGAATCCCCACCGGCATTCGTAGTCGACACGGAATGCCCGCCTGAAAAAGGATCAGCCAAATGGAAGACGGACAACGAACTTTTCCAGAGATTGTTCAAATAGGCCACTTCGGGATCATGTCGGCATGTCTCACATTCTCGAATCGTTCGGTCAATGATGACTTTCCGAGAATCCTCCGGGAGATCGGATCGGAACCGTGTGGTCGCCTCATCGATTTCAATGGTCCACTTGAGAAGGATCGGGTTCATCGCTTCCAGGCCATACTTGGCATGAAGCCCCCAGATATCTCTTGCGTGAATCGTGCGACCACCTATTTGAATAGTGGCGGGAGAAGGGACGGCAGGACCGACACGTTGAAGAGCTCGTTCAACGGCAGCCCGGGTGATTCGACCTTGATGGAATAATTTTCGATATTCTTCAGGGGGGAGGAACCCCTGCCCCCCCAGTAAATGGCGGGCTTTTCCAATAGCCTCCGCAAACGGAAGATGCTCAAGGTCCCTTAACGGATTATAATAGGCAAATGTTTTCATGGGCCAATACGGCCCGATTGGCCCACATGCCTCGGTCACTATTTTTCGAAGGTGCTCACGTTGACTCACCGATGAATGGTTCGGCTCAGTTTTGTTCATACACCCAATTCTGATTCACTTAATGATCCCGAACTTCCAGAGGATTACGCAATGTACCCTAGCGAAAAGCCTGCATCACCATGCCATAAAAAAAGCCAACTGAAAGGCTTCCCCCTTGCGATATACTCCGGAGAAGATTTCAGTTGGCTTGTTCTATAGCTTGCCTCAATTCAACTTTCAACGATGCAAGCGATCCAACAAACCCACTTCCCATGTGGGATCAAAACCAGAACGGGCCTTCGCCTTGACATCTCTTCACGGGAAAGCCACGGACTCTTCTTGACCTCAAATATCCAATACCTTATACCAGGGGCGAAAGAGACTCCTCAAGCTTCGGGAGCCTATTCCCCCGATATCCAACGACTATCCACACCCTTTTTGGGGTATCGTTATAAGGCACGTTGTGCCGGAAAGATGATTGTATGAAAAATGGTCTCTCGCGAGGAGAAATGGAAAACGCCATTCGTCACGCCATTATCAAATTTGAGCAGGAATTCATGGGCCGTGGCCCCACCGATGTTCGGGCGTTCATTATTCACGACATCATCCTTATTCGGCTCAAAGGGGTTCTGACGCCGGCCGAGCGACAACTGGCCAAAAGTGATGATGGCATCGGAATGGTGAAACAGATGCGCCAAAATCTCATTGCGCAGGGTAGAGAGCAACTCTGTCGTGACATCCTTGAAATCACGGGTGCCGAAACTACCGGGTTGTTCACAGATATCGATACCTCAATTGGTGAGCGCGTCATTGTATTTTCCTGTGCGCAAGACTTGGAATCTCATTTCCGGTAACCCCGACAGACCTAATCTCGGCAACAAGAACCCCGGACTGACGTTCTTGCCAGCCCCCATTTCCCGCTATGGTTCTTGAATCATCAATTCCACACGCAATATGACTGTCAATGTCATGTTTCATCTATGCATGAACCTTTCGTCCATAGTAAGCCGTTGGGCTTCACTCAGAAAGAACAGGGACGAGCAATGAATGAAACGCTCTTCTAGGGTTGAAGGCTGCCACCGAAACTATACAACATATTGAGTGACTTTACAGGCATCGTAATTCCCACTATGATTTCGCGCTGGCAGCCTGGCAAGCCAGGATATCCCGCATAAAGTCGCCTTATGCGTGTTTGGCCAGCGAATGTTCTTAACGCCCTTGTGCGCTACGATGTCTTTGATGGTCGTTCCTGGGCTCCGCTAGGTTTTCTGAAATTTATTCCTCGGTGAGGAGCTTTACCAGCTAGTATGCTTCCTCACTGAGTCATTATTCCTTTCCAAAAACATCATTCCCAAAGATGACCGTATCAACATTTGGACATCTCTCATGAGCCGAATAACATGCAACTGATTAACGGGCTTCATTTTAATAATATTCGAGGGGATATTTATGGCGGATTAGTCGCCGCCGTCGTGGCATTGCCCCTGGCTCTGGCATTTGGTGTGGCCTCAGGTGTTGGGGCCATTGCTGGGCTCTATGGAGCGATCCTCGTCGGATTTTTTGCAGCCGTGTTTGGCGGCACACCAGCTCAATGCTCGGGACCGACCGGTCCGATGACCGTGGTGATGGCCGGCATTCTTGTGCAGTTTTCAGAGGAGCCGGCGCTGGCGTTTACGGCTGTCATTTTAGGTGGCGGTCTGCAAATCATGTTTGGCCTGTTTGGCATCGGGCAGTACATTGCCCTGGTTCCCTATCCGGTCATTTCAGGGTTCATGAGTGGAATCGGATGCATCATCCTCATCCTGCAAGTTGGTCCACTGGTCGGACATGCCGCCAAATCTGGTGGCATTGTGGCCAATATTCAGGCAATTCCCGAGTTCCTCAGCAACGCGTCCCCTGAAGCCACCCTCCTTGGGCTCGCCACCATTGGCATCATGTATTGTACGCCTGGCTCAATCAGTCGCATCATTCCGCCACAACTCTTAGCGTTGTTCGCCAGCTCACTGACCGCTTATTATTTTTTCCCGAATATCCCACTCATTGGAGAAGTCCCTAGCGGGTTTCCATCTCTCATCGTCCCAACTTTTCATCAAGATGCCATGGCCATTATGATTGAGTCTGCCTTCGTGCTCGCCCTACTTGGTAGCATTGATAGCTTGCTCACGTCACTGGTCTGCGACAACATGACACGAACCCAACACGACTCCAATCGTGAATTAATTGGTCAAGGCATTGGTAATATGTTGGCCGGTGCCTTCGGTGGATTGCCCGGTGCAGGAGCCACCATGCGGTCTGTGGCTAACATTCGCACAGGCGGGCGCACCCCCATTTCCGGTGCCCTCATGGCCATAATACTCTTAGCCACACTGTTGGGATTAGGACCTTTAGCCGAACAGATTCCTCTGGCCGTGTTGGCAGGGATCTTATTCAAGGTGGGTCTGGACATTATTGATTGGCGTTTTCTTCGGCATCTTGCCGATACTCCTCGCGCAGACGTATTTATCATGGCCGTTGTCCTGCTCATGACGGTCGTCATCGACTTGATTGCCGCTGTGGGCGTGGGATTGGTCTTAGCCAGTCTCTTGTTTGTCAAACGCATGGCCGATCTGGAATTGGGGAATCTACGATTTCTGACCGCACCCTCTCCGCACGTCGCTCTTGATAAAGATGAGATTGCCATCCTTGAACGCAACGTCGGCAAACTTGTCTTGATCCATGTGGATGGTCCTATGAGTTTCGGTTCAGCTAAAAATATGGTACGCCGGTTGGAAAACGTGAAGGGGTTCAACACCTTTTCAAGCGTCGTCTTAGACCTTTCCGATGTCCCAACCATTGATGGCACAGCGGCCTTAGCGGTTGAAGATATGCTGACCATGATTCAAGCGCATCAACAACATCTATTCTTTACCAGCATGCAGTCTGGTGTTCGTCAGGTATTGGATGGAATGGGAGTCATGGCCAAAATTCGACCAGGACATCAGTTCTCACTTCGAGTTGATGCGCTCCGGCAAGCCGCCTATGTGGCCGGCTCTACCCATCCGGATGATCGCCCTCCCGGCATACAAACAGCCCTTGCAAAGACGGTATATTCGTCGGAATAATCGTGATGAACAGCCACACCATGCGGCCCGATGAACACGAATGTTCCTTTTAGCCACAGGGCACGATCAACGATCTCAACCATTACCTAGGGAGCGAGATTCACATGGCCAACTCCTTCTTACTACCTGAAGAAGAACTCGACAACTCCAAAGACCGGCCACGGATTATCGCGTTCGCCAGCTTCCTGGCTGCGGTGATCTTTGGACTCGACATGCTCATGCCATTAGGCGTGGCAGAGGCTGTTCCCTATGTCGCCGTCGTTCTGCTGGTTTTGCGATCCCCGAATCCTCGTGATCCAGTCTATGCCGCGATCGGATGCTCCGTTCTAACCGTCATCGGGATCTTTGTCTCCCCGAAAGGATCGGAACTCTGGCTAGGAGAAATCAATCGAGGCATGGCCTTGTTTGCCATCTGGGCGACCGCCATTCTAGCCAGTCAAATTAAATCCGCCGATGCTGCGGTACGCGCCAAAAGTCAAATGCTTTCCGGCATTTTGCGCAATATGCCGGCCGTCGCCTTTTATCTCGGCGAGGATGGTTACATGAAAGAATCCGTTGGTAAGGGATTGAACCGCATCGGGATTACCAGCTTTGATTCGTTTGGACGGAATGCGCTCGAACCAGCTCTTGAGATGCATGAGAAGATTCTGTCTCCTGACTGGCAAGAACCCATTTTCTATGAAAGCTCCGGCATGTATCGCGGGAAACCCTGGTGGTTTCTCAATTGTTTAATTCCAGATCATGTGCATAGAAAAAATCTCATCGGCTTCGGGCTGGATATTACCCATCTTAAGCAAGCTGAACGACGTCTGGCCACACACAATGCCGTGACCTCGGTGCTGGTGGAAGCCGCATCTATTTCGGGTGCACACAAACAGATTCTTCAAGCCATTTGCCAAAATTTACATTGGACGTTTGGCGCAATTTGGGAAATCGACCTTCAGTCAAACGTGCTGCGATGTACAGACATTTGGCATGACCCCTCCCTCAACTTGGATGCCTTCATTGCACAAACCCACGGCCTCACGTTTGGTCCCGGTGTCGGACTCCCCGGTCGTGTGTGGAAACAAGGAGAACCTGCCTGGATTGTGGACGTGGCGCAAGATACCAACTTCCCCCGTGCCTCTGCCGCCAACGCCGAAGGATTGCATGGCGGATTCGCGTTTCCCGTTCAACTGGGCTCTCAGGTCGTCAGCGTCATGGAGTTTTTCAGTCGTGAAGCCATGGAGCCCGATCAAGAACTGCTGAATATGTTCATGGCTTTCGGAAAACAGTTAGGACAATTCATCGAACGTAAACACAAAGAACGCCGGTTGGCCGTCCACAACGCCGTCGCCAATGTGTTAGTCGAAGCGGAAACATTGACCAAGACCAATAGCCAAATTCTCGAAGCCATTGGCACCGCGCTTCATTGGGAAATCGGCCTGCTTTGGGAAGTGGAGGCCGGCGCCGAGACCATGCGGTGCACTGAGACGTGGCATTCGCCGTCAGGCACAAGAGAGAACCTCATGACTCAAGCATCCACGCTGTCTCTCAATTCAGGCGTTGGCCTGGCGGGACAGGTTTTGAGGAAGGGGGAACCATTGGGGATCGTGGATGTGGCGCATAAAGGAGATCATCCCCTCGCCCCCACGATTATGGCAGAAGGACTTCATGGAGGATTTGCCTTTCCCATCCGATTAGGCTCATACGTATTTTCGGTGATGGAATTTTATAGCCGGGATACCATCGATGCCGACAAAGAACTCCTGGACATGTTTGGCGCCATTGGCATTCAAATCGGTCATTTCATTGGCCAATACCGAATGGAAGAATCCCTGCAGGCGAGCGAAGAACGCGAACGCTTGATTCTCAACTCCATACCGGATGCCATGTTTGGAATTGACCAACACGGACAGTTCACGTTTTGCAATACCGCATGTCTTTATCTCTTGGGGTACAGGGACCCCGCCGATCTGCTTGGGCAAAGTGCCCAT
>QJYE01000235.1 GCA_003235785.1 Nitrospirota bacterium | reverse complement strand
AATGGGCAGAAGAATTTTTCGTAAGCGGGGAACAGGGGCTTGAACGATCATTGTCGAACATGGCGCATGCATGAGGACTCGATGCGAGGTGCCCCCCAGTACCAGTTCCTTGAGGGGGCCAAGTCCCCTGGCCCCTAGAAGAATCAGTTGAGATCCGGCCGACCGAGCGGTTTCAAGGATCACATCTACGGGGTGGCCAATTTGATGCACCTCCTGCACATGAGAAAAGTCTTGAGGAATGGCCTCCCTGGCCTGAGCGAGAATCCCTTCCCCCTCCTTCCGTAATGCGGCTTCCATATCTGCTTGAACTTCTGCCCGAAGCTCTGGGGTAATCATGGCGTAGTTAAAGTCAGGAAGATTCATGGCGTGCACAAGGACCAATTCTTCAGGAGGCGCGAGATGTGCAAGAGTCTGAATGGCATGCTTCGAGTGGGCGGAGCCATCAACGGCAAGGGTGATTTTCATTCTTCTATCCTTTCCAAGATAAGTCGGTCGAGCATGATAGGTCTCCTAACAAGGAAAAAGTGAGCAAGAGAAGTGCCATGATAAGCACATTTTTTTTCTTTCAGTGCCTTTAGCGGGTAAAAAACCATTCCAAAAACCTTAAATTGAGAGTGAACAGACAATAGTGACGAGATTGAGTAGTATGGAACGGGCCAGTCATGATGGGCAGGTTGTGGATAGGCCATGATGTGGCAAAAAGCGACAAAGGGGAGTTGGGAAAATGGCGCAAAATTCTACACATAGAGGGATCAAAAAAATTAACGTTACGCGTTTTCACTTATAATTGATTCAATCTAACGAGGCAAGGAATTTTCCCATGATACAAGACCCTGCATCCATTTTGGTTGTGGACGATGACCGAGAAATGCGGCAATTGTTAAAGGATATTCTTGAGTCTGAGAATTATCGAGTGGTTCTGTCGTCAGATGGCCAAGAGGCATTGGCTCGTATGGAATCAGAAAAATTTCCTGTGGTCGTTACGGACTTACGGATGAAAGGGATGAATGGATTTGATTTGTTAGGGCACGTGGCTCAAAAGCACCCGGAATCAAATTTGATCATGATGACGGCCTTTGGAACCGTGGAGTCGGCCGTAGAGGCCATGAAGCATGGAGCCTTCCATTATCTCACCAAACCGGTCAAAGCAGATGAACTGTTGGTGACGGTGAAAAAGGCGCTGAAAGACGCCTTGCTGCGAGAGGAAGTTCAGCAATTACGTCAACAGGTCAGCCGGGAATTTGCCTTTGATCAAATCCTTGGCAAAAGCAAGCCCATGCGTGAAATTTTCGATCTCATTCGCAGGGTGGCGGATTCGCAGACGAATATCTTAATAACCGGGGAGAGTGGGACCGGGAAAGAATTGGTGGCGAAAGCGTTGCATTTTAATAGTCAGCGGAAATCCAAGCCGTTTGTTCCCGTCAATTGTGCAGCTATTCCTGAATTGTTATTGGAAAGTGAGCTCTTTGGGCATGTTCGCGGGGCGTTTACGGATGCGAAATCCGACAAGTACGGCTTATTCGAAGAGGCGCATGATGGGACATTATTTTTGGATGAGGTCAGCGAATTGCCCATGATGCTACAGGCAAAGTTGTTACGGGCCGTTCAGGAGCGGGAAATCCGACGGGTGGGGGCGACGAAGTCGACCTCGGTGAATGTTCGGTTGATTGCTGCCACCAATGTGATGTTAGCCGAAGAAGTCAAAGCGAAACGCTTTCGAGAAGACTTGTATTATCGGTTGAATGTGATTGAAATACGCCTTCCGCCCCTTCGGGATCGGAAAGAAGATATTCCCTTGTTGGCTC
>QJYE01000393.1 GCA_003235785.1 Nitrospirota bacterium | reverse complement strand
TGCGGTGATGATGACGGTCTGCCGACAACGATTTATGAAGAATCGACGCGAACGACTCAACAGCCCAATTAAGTTGTGGCTGGGCTTACGATGGTGGTGATGCTGAGGCTCACTGTTCTTCCCCTTTTTGTGGGGGCTTGATGTCTATCTGACTCAGGACTCTCGGGTCGGATATTCAGACTTTTTGTGATGGGAGGCTACTCTGGTAACTGTGTAAGGGTTTTTTCTTGCTCTAACGTTTCCATTATGGTATCTGAAAAGAGAGTAAATTCTGTTAAAAGCTTTGTTTTTTGCCAGATTTGCACGATTTCCTAATTTTAGGCGCAATCAAAAATTGACGACATTGTGAGGGGGTACACGAATAAAGATGAAGACGAGGGATTTCACGTCCTTTAAGGTCCGCTCCATAGTTTCTTCATGCCCTGGCTTACGGGAATTGGCCGAATCTATGGGTGTGGAATGTGAGTATGAGGATGGGAGAGGGCACTCTCACCAGGCAACCGATGAGACGCTTCGACTCATTTTGGGTGCGCTGGGCATTGCTATTCAATCAGAGTCCGATATTCAGCAAGAATGGAAACGTATTCAGGAAGAACGATGGACTAATGTGATCGAGCCGGTCCTGGTGTATTATCCGGAAACACGAACCCCTCTAAGTTTTTCTATGGCCCTTCCCTTGGGAGATTTTTCCTTAGCGTCCGTGCTGCTTGAATGTCGGCTAAAGGATGAACAAGGAAAGATTCGAGCGTCTACTATTAAAGGTTCGGTCTGCACATGTCTTGAAGAAACCGTGCTCCGGGGTGCCCGCTATGTGCGAATTCAGGTGAGTCTGCCTGGTCGTCTTCGTTTGGGGTATTACGACGTGATGTTGACGATCAAGATCGGGGCTTGTGTGTTAGAGGCCAAAAGTCTGGTCATTGCTGCACCTCAGCGCTGTTATCTCCCATCCGGATCAAAAAGAGAATGGGGGATCGGGGTGCAATTGTATGGCATTCGTTCTCGGGAGAACTGGGGCATCGGTGATTTCCGTGATCTGGAACGCATCATGAAAACAGCAGGGAAAACCTGGAATGCCTCAACGATAGGCCTTCAGCCCTTGCACAGCTTGACGCCTGGTCTCCGTAGCCCGTACTCGCCATCCAGTCGATTGTGTTGGAGCCCCTTGTATTTGAATCTGGAACAGGTGGCGGAGTTTCGTGTGTCACCTACGGTTCAACAGAGGTTCCGGACGAAAAAATTCCAATCCACATTAGAAGCGCTGCGTTCCAGCCAGCTTGTCGAGTATGAATCGGTGAACCAGCTAAAGATGGGTGTTCTGGAAGATCTTTTCCGAGTCTTCAAGCGGCGGCACCTTCAACCCCGTACGACGCGTGGCCGGGCCTTCCTGCGGTTTGTTCAGCAGAGCCCGGATTTCTTAACGCGATTTTGTACGTTTCAAGTGCTGAGCGAATATTTCCCCGGCATGGTATGGCGGCAATGGCCTGTAGATTTTCAGGATCCCGCATCTCCGGCGGTTGAGCAGTTTCAGAAAGAACATGCGTCCCGCATTCACTATTTTTATTATGTGCAGTGGCTTTGTGAGTTACAGCTTACACGATTGGATCAGGTGGCCCAGAAGGCTTCACTGGACTTGGGGCTTTACCATGATTTGCCGGTGGGCATTCATCCTGATGGTGCGGACGCTTGGGGCTTTCAAGATCAATTGGCCAAGGATGCCACCAGCGGTGCCCCGCCCGACTCCTTTAACCTGCATGGCCAGAACTGGGGACTGCTCGCTCCCAATCCTCGTGCGCTTCGTCAGCATGGGTACCAATTTTTTCGCCAGACAGTAAGCCAGAACATGAAGCATGGGGGGGTTCTTCGTATTGATCATGCGCTCGGATTGTTTCGGATGTTTTGGGTGCCATTCGGGCATACGGGGCAAGATGGGTTGTATGTCAAAACGTATGTTGATGAAATGTTGGCGGTGTTAGCGTTGGAAAGTGTCCGGCACCGGGTGATGGTCGTCGGCGAAGATTTAGGAACGGTGACTCCTGCCATTCAGCGAAAGCTTGAGGGGGCGGGTCTTCTCTCCTATCGCCTTCTGTTTTTCGAACGCGAAAGGGGAGGAGCGTTTCACTTGCCACAGCAATTTCCTCGACAAGCGCTGGTGTCGGCGACAACCCATGACCTCCCCACGCTGAAGGGGTACTGGGCAGAACAAGATATCGCCATCAAGGAACAGGCGAGCCTTTACCCATATTCTGAAGATAGAGATCGGGATACACACGCCCGTGTGGAAGATCGTCGTCAGTTATGGAATGCGGTAGGCCGAGCCGGATTCGCCTTGCCGGAAACGATGCCCGTCATGCTTACTGCTGACATGGTGACGAAAATTTATCAGTTTTTGGCCAAGACCCCTTCGCGATTGCTCATGGTTCAACTGGAAGATTTATTGGGTGAGATCGATACCCCCAACCTACCTGGAGCGCCTGATTCTGCCTATCCATCTTGGCGGGTACGGCTGAGTCGCGAACTCACTTCGTGGCTGAAAGACCCAGTCAATAGACGCTTTGCGCAGGTCATCTCCCGGGAGCGTCGGAGTCGTTGTGTTCCTGCGTGAACCCGTCTCAAAAAAATGAGTGCCAAGGATCTATGCCTGTTGCAGCTGGATTAAGGGGGGACTATGATGAGGCTTTGGCTTTCTAAGGTGATTCATCGAAAATTTGGGCAGGGTAGAGCCTTGAAACATTCATTGCGAAGGTAGCCACGGTACATGGAACAAAAAAATCTGACAATGACCGGGTGGTGGGGAGGGCTGACAGAGGCGGTGACTGCAAGTCTGGTCCAGATTGTGGCCTTTTTGCCCACGATTATTTTGTCCATCATGCTCTTGGGGTTGGGCTATTTCCTGGGCAAAGTCGTGTCCATTGCGACGACCCGTTTTCTGCAGTTGGTGGGTTTTGATCGGTTGCTGAGTCGCACGGCCGTGCAGACATTGCTTGAACGGGCCGGGACGAAACAAAAGGTTTCCGAAATCCTGGGTATGATTGGATTTTGGATTATCTTTTTGGTCTTTCTGATTAAAGCCTCGGATAACTTGGGCTTGACCATGGCATCCGATGCCCTGACCGGCATTGCCAACTATATCCCCAAGATTGGTATCGCGGTCCTGGTCTTGCTGCTTGGTTTATTGGCGGCGAATTTTGTCCGTGAACTGATTACGATGACGTGCAGCTCAGCTGGTATCACCCATGGAACCATTGTGGCTCAGGCGGTCTATGTGGCGGTCGTGTTGTTGATTGTCGTGACAGCCATCGATGCTCTAGGTATTGATACCGAGTTGCTTAATAATACTATTGCCATTTTACTGGCTGGGCTCATTGGCGGGGCGGCCCTGTCTTTTGGCTTAGGCTCTCGCACCGCTGTCGCGAATTTGATTGCCGCGCATTATTTGGGATCAGTTGTCCGGGTGGGTATGACGGTGAAGGTTGGGAGCACGCAGGGAACCGTCGTGGCGGTGACTCCGATTTCTGTGGTGGTGGAAACCAGGGAGGGTCGCGTCATTATTCCAGCTTCACAATTTTCTGAGGCTACCGCCGTCATCACGCATCCAGAAAAGTAGCCATGGAACTTGAACACCATCTCACTCTCGGGTACTTTCAATCCCATCCTGTCGAGGCGGCTCGTCACTTGGAGTCGCTGGGACCGCAGGCAGCTAGTGCCCTCTTGGACGTGTTGCCTGGCGATGAAATTGCTAATGTGTTGGAGCATTGTTTGCCGGTGTCCACAGCCAAAATTCTTGAAGAATTTCCACCGGGTTTGAGCGCTGATGTGTTAAGTGCGATGAATGCCACGTCGGCGATTGGGGTGCTTCGGCAGTTTGAGGAGGCGACACGTTTCGATATTTTGGAACGATTGGATAATGCGATAGGCTCGACGCTTCGGCGGGCTTTGCGGTATTCGCCCAATACTGCTGGGAGTTTAGCTGATCCCCAGGTCTTTACGCTGCCGCCGGATATTCCGGTCGAAGAAGCCATCTCCCGGATCCGCACCTATGGGCAGAAAGCCATGTATTATATTTATGTCATTGATCGAGATGGCAAATTGGAAGGCGTCTTGACCTTGAGGCAATTATTGATAGATACGTCCGGTCATTCAGTGGGGACGTTAATGGAACAGCAGATCATCACGTTGTCAGCTGAGGCCAATCTCGAAGAGATTCTTAAGCATCCTGAATGGAGTCGATTTCATACGTTACCGGTTGTGGATCGATGGGGGACATTTTTTGGAGCCTTACGGTATCGCATGTTGCGGCGGATTGAAAAAGATGTTGAAGGGAAGGCACCTTTGGGATCAATGAGTGATTCGCTCATGCAATTATGGGAAGCCTATTCCATCACAGGGATTCGTCTGATGACCGATGTCGCACAGACCTTACATGAACGGAAGAATGTCTGATGAGTGATCCAACTGTTGCTATGACCATGACGGGACGATCTGGTACCCATATTCTGAATGAAGCGTTCTTTCTGAAACATCATGAAGAGGCCGCCCGAATATTGGAATCCTATCCGGCTGCCGATATTCTACGAATCTTCCAAGGGACCAGTGCCAAAAATGCGGCGAACCTGCTTTCCAGTATTACTCCGCCTGTGGCTGCCGAAGTCATTACCTTGATGCCCACTGATTTATTGAAGCAGGTGATTCCACATCTGTCTCCCTCTCTGGCCGCCGCCTTGTTTCAGCGCTTGGATGAAGATCTGCAAAGGGCTATTTTGTTCCGTGTGCCGGAGCGTTATGCCCAAGACATTCGATCCTACATGACGTATCCCGTGGGATCGGTGGGCAGTATCATGGATCCGAATTTTTTTGTCTTGCAAGAAGATCTGACGGTTCGGGATGCCATGTTGCAGGTTCGATCGCGTGCACAAAAAGATGTGCATGATGTGTATGTGATTGATCGTAGCCAAAAACTGGCGGGAAAATTTTCGGTGCGGGATTTGTTGCTGGTGGATCCTGACGAAAAATTACAAGCGGTCATGATTCGTGATTTGCCCACCATTCATCCCCTTGAGTCGAGAGAGGAAATCGTCGAGCTGTTTAAAGAACGGCATTTTTTCACGATTCCCGTTGTGGATTTGGATGATCGTCTTTTAGGCGTGGTGCGCAACGAAGATATTATTAAAGCCAGCCAGGAAGATGCGAGTGCCGACTTGCTGACGATGGTTGGTGCCAATAAAGACGAACGAGCCCTTTCGCCAGTCTGGTTTTCGGTTCAAAAGCGATTGCCCTGGCTGCAGTTGAATTTGGTGACGGCCTTTTTAGCGGCTTTCGTTGTTGGAATGTTTGAAGGAACGATTGCCAAATTTACCGCATTGGCCGTCTTGCTCCCTGTGGTGGCTGGGCAATCCGGGAATACGGGTGCGCAATCCCTGGCCGTGGTGATTCGGGGGTTGGCACTTCGGGATATTCGTCCTTCGCAATGGTTGCGGGTGAGTGGGAAAGAAGTCTATGTGGCGTTTCTCAATGGATTGGCCGTCTCGGCGACGGCCTGCCTTGCCGTGGCACTCTGGAGTCGGTCTCTGGGCCTCACGGTCATTATTGGGTTGTCGATGATTATTTCAATGGTGATCGCGGGATTGTCGGGGGCTATAATTCCTATTGCGTTACAAGCCATGAAACAGGACCCGGCCCAATCTTCTTCTATCGTTTTGACGACCGTCACCGATGTCGTCGGGTTTTTTAGCTTCTTAGGCTTGGCTACTCTCCTTTCCAGTTTATTGGAAGTCCAATAAGCCAGCCGCTTCGCCACTTCTTTGCCCATATTCTACTTAATCAGTGTCAGGCGTATTCCACATCGGCCGAACGGCATTTTTCTTCTGTCAGTAGGTTGCCTACTTTGGAGGAGTGGGGTAGGATCGGACTCCATTTTATTTCTCTAAAAGAGGAGGCCTTATGGATTCGCAGGCGGTGACCAAAAAAGATCGAGCCCAGTCCTTGGATCAGAATATCCAGC
>QJYE01000085.1 GCA_003235785.1 Nitrospirota bacterium | reverse complement strand
GGTATCCGGCTTTTTGTAAGCCCTCATATAACTGGTTGGCATTATGCCATAACTTTTCACGAAGAAGAGGATGAGTTTGGATAACGTGAAGAGCCGCTTTGGTGGTCGCTACGACCGAAGGACAGGAGGAGGCCGTAAAAATATAGGGACGGCTGGTATAACGGATTAATTCAAATTCTGGATGATGGCTGACGGCAAATCCCCCTGTGGATCCTAAGCTTTTGCTGAACGTTCCAACTATGCAGTCCACTTCCTGCTCCACACCGGCTTCTTCAACTAATCCCCGACCGTTTGGTCCTAATACCCCTAAGGAGTGAGCTTCGTCGACCACTAATGTTGCCCCAAATTGTTTTTTGATGGCGACGATTTCGGCCAAGGGTGCTCGATCTCCAAGCATGCTATAAATGCCTTCTACGACAATAAGGGTCTTCTGACTTTGCTCTCCTAATCGCCGGAGACGTTTTTCCAGGTCTAGGACATTATTATGTTTAAAGCGGATGATTTCAGCCCCGCCTAATCGGCAGCCGTCATAAATGCTGGCATGAGAGTCGCCATCTAATAGGATGACATCGCCAGGTCCAGCCAAAGCGGAAAGAACGCCAAGGTTGGCTTGATACCCGGTCGAAAACACAATGGCGTAAGGTAATTTATAAAAGTCAGCAATGGCTCGTTCCAATTCAAAATGGCTCAAGAATGACCCATTGGCCATACGAGATCCGGTTGTGCCCGTTCCTTCTTGCGCCAGAGCATTTTGCCCTGCCTTAATGCAATCCGGGTGAAACGTTAACCCTAAATAGTTATTGGTCCCGACGAGAATAGTGGGCTGTCCATTGATCATCGCTTCTGTCGGGGAAAGCACTTTTTCGACGGTGACATGAAAAGGGTTGACGCCGGTTTTCAGTAATTCCTGACGAATTTGTTGAATGCGGTGAAATTTTTCAAACAGGGACATACTTAAACTTTCACTAACGTTTCAATTTCATGAACGAGTTCTTGAACCGTTTGAATGGTCGGGAGGTTGTTGAGAGGAATGGAGATGTCAAAATGGTCTTCAATTTTCAGCAATACCTGCATGACTTGAAGTGAATCCAAGCCTAGTTCCGCCACGAGTTTCGTTTCTTCTCGCAATCGTTGCCCTTCCTTGGTGAAGGGTTTGAGGATGTCAAAAAGTTGGGAAAGGATTTCTGGGTTTGTCGCCATCACATGCTTTTAGTTTGGAGAAAAGATAATGCCTTCAAGGATTTATGAAGATGGTTATTCCATGAGATTATCCGATGTGAAGAGATGACGCAAGCCTTTTGCCAGAGGTATTTGAGGCTTCCAGTCCAAGGCCTGTCTGACAGGGCTGCTGTCGCAGACCCAGTTTGGATGGAGAAGCTCGTTAACCTTTCCGGTGGTGAGCATCGGAGCATAGCGAAAGAGTCTTGCTAGGATCTCATTGGTCAATCCGGCGGCACGTAAGAGTCCGGGGGGGCAATGGAGGTGAAGCCGTATGTGAGGATTAATGGTCTTGAAGACTTTTTCCCACGAATATCCTCCTGGGACTCCATCGTCAACTTCAAATATTGTTGCGGCAGGTGACCCCTTAACCAACCAGCGCAGAATGGCTTCGCTTAAATCTTTGACATGGATAAGGGAAAACCTGGCATCCGACGGACCAAGTTGTAAACCTATACCGTTATCAATAAGCTTGAACAGTGGAAGCAGGGCCTTGTCATGTGGGCCATATACGGCAGGTGGTCGAAAAATCACCCATTTCATGGAACCCGCCTCTCTGAATAATGTCTTTTCTCCCTCATGCTTACTCCATGCATAGGGTGAAAGAGCAGGCTCGCGGGCTGCTAACGAAGAAAGAAGAACGAAGGACGGTGGGGAGGGTTGAGCTAAGCAGGCTTGGATGAGATGGGAGACTCCATCCACATTGGTGGGTTGAAAGGCCGCTCGATTACTGCCTCGAATCGTCCCGGCACAGTGAATGACGAACTGACAATTTTTCACAAATTCCAGTAGGCTCTGAGGTTTTTCCAACTCACCCAGGATAGGTTGTATTCCGGCCTCTTTAAGTTTTTTTTCTTGTTCTGGAGAGCGGACGAGGGCTTGAACCGAATAGCCAGCATTGCGCAAGTCATGGGCTATTGTTCCACCAATAAAACCTGAAGCTCCCGTAAGAGCAACGGTAGTAGCCATAAGGAAAATTTTTCGGAGGTTGCGAGGCGTGTCGCTACGTTGATTTACCTAAGAGCGTTTGGCAGTGTAGCTAATGCTTCCCACTGAACTCGCTTGAGGAAGTCAGCCTTTGCACGAGACCTGGATAGTTTTCCAGATGATGTGCGAGGAAGCGTTCGTGGAGGAATTAATTCTATGTGACATGGAATGGAGAGCTCTGAATATACCAAAGAACGAAGGCGGTTCACTAAATGCTCGCGCTTTTCACTGTTGGATTCTCGACATTGGATCACCATGACAGCGAGTTCATCCCCATCAGGATGAGAGACTGAGAAGGCGGAGGAATCCCCTGGGCGTACTTCAGGCTGTTGTTCTGCCATGAATTCTAAGTCTTGAGGTAAAATATTTCGTCCCTTGATGATGATCAGATCCTTGGACCGACCAATAATCACCAGGCTGTTATTGATCCAATAGCCAATGTCGCCAGTATTCAACCACCCGTCAGAGGACAGGACTTCCTGCGTCATAGCTGGGGCATTGAAATATCCAGACATGGTACTGGCTCCACGAACAAAAATAGTTCCGCTATGTCGCTCGCCCACGGCAAAACCATTTGTGTCTCGAATTTCTATTTCATACCCTGGCAGGGCCACTCCACAGTTCACAAATGAACTGCACCGAATAGTATCTTCATCTGATGTCGGTAGTGGTACGGGTACAGCCTGTTTTTCATTGGCCAGCCAGTCTCCATCAACCAGGTCGACATCAAGCCCTTGGTTCAGGGGAGCAAAGCTAATGGCTAGGGAGCATTCTGCCATACCATAACAGGCTAAAAATGCTTCCTTTTTGAATCCTGAAGCTTGTAGCGTAGAGGCAAAGCGCAAGAGACTATCCGCACGGATGGTTTCGGCTCCTGCGCCGGCAATTCTCCAATGAGAGAGATCGAACTGTTCAGGAGATCCCTCACCAAGTCTCCGGACGCATAGTTCATAACCAAAAGACGGGCTAAAAGAAATGGTGGCCTTGCTTTTCGTCATTAATGCCAACCATTGCCTTGGCCGCATGGCAAAGTCTCGCGTGCTGAGGTAGTCCACGGATAATTGAGAGGCCATAGGGCCTAGAACAAATCCGACAAGTCCCATGTCATGGTAGAAGGGCAGCCAAGAAACACATCGATCCCCTGAACGTACTTGTAAGCCATTCCGAATGATGCCTGACAAGTTGGCCATGACCGCAGATTGAGTCACTTCAACGCCTCTTGGCCAACGAGTACTTCCAGAGGTGTATTGAATGTAGGCCAATTCATGTGATGCTAAGGGAGAGAGTGGCTCTTGTGCTTCTTCCAAGGAGGCGAACACTTCTGGGCCCCCAAGAAGAGACATCCCTAGGCCTGATGCAGCTTCTTCGAGGAAAGGTTCAAATCCATCTGGCGCCATCGCTATAGACGCTTGACAGTTTTCAAGCAATCGACGGAGTTGGCTGACGTAGGCTTGGTGCCCGCCCAAATGTATGGAAATGGGAAGTGGAACTGGGATTAATCCCGCATATTGGCAGGCAAAGAAAAAACGAAGGAAATCGGGAGTCGTATCGGCAACCAATGCTGCCCGTGAACCACGAGGAAGCTTCAAGCTATTTAAGCGTTTTGCCAGACGTTGTGCTTGTTCTCGTAAGTCTGAATAAGAAAGAACATGCGAGAGCTTCCCTCTTCCCGAATAAAAATTACATCCGGTCTCTCCGCCCCCTGCATAATTCAAGGCATCAGAAAGGGTTGCAAAATCGCCAGATTTCAGTGGCAATGAATTAGTTGTTGGAGTTGCGATAAGTGTTTCTGGCATACAGGGCATAGAAGTACTCTTCATTGAAAATAAAAATCAAGCTATAGTTAGCAATTGACATGCCATATTAAGAATGCCGCGAATTTAGCGAATTCTTCGAGAATGCTTGTCAATCTAGTAAGTATGATGGTGTTCCGTGTCGCAAAAAAGACGCAATTCGAGTGAATTTAGACACAGCAATGCCAATAGTTTATCTAGTTGAATATACCTAATTGCTGTTAATTGGAAGCCAGCTTTCTTTGAGATGCGTAAGGATTGCCGTTCTGAGCGAAAGATCTGTGGTATTTGGCTTTTTGAGATTTGGAAGTCCAGGCCATCCTTCATCAAAGAAATCATGCTGAGAAAATGTGGTGATCTCTGCAAATCTTGGGAAAACATGGAAATGGACATAAGGATCTATCATCATAAGCATCAGATAATTAATTTTTTGATAAGAGAATGCCTTTGATAGGTTCATTTCGATTTCTTGAATGACTTGGGGAAACTCTGCAAAGGCTTCAGCGCTGATGTTGGAAAAGGCTTTGGCATCATCTTGGCAAATCAGGACTAGTGAGCCAAGAGTCACTTGTTGTGGGCGTAAGACCACGACCCATTTGCGGTATTCTTTGATCAGGGTCTCAGGGTACCCGAATTTTTGCATAGTGGCATTCATTGTGATGCTCTTATATCGAATTTGGCTTGTGCTGTCCATGAGTAATTGTTAGGTATGGCATACGAAAAATGTGAGGGCTCGTCTAACAAAGATGTCTTTGTGTGAGTTCAGTATTTTTCCATTCCCCATTAAATCGTTGTGCATGAGGTGAATCCGTATTCTTGACACAAGCCTGTAGAAGCCAGATCATTTTGAGCTGATTCAGATATTATCATTTGGTAATGTTTGCCATTTATCTTGTCGGATAAAGAATACGTTGAGAGAGACATAGCACCTGTTGCGTGGGTCGGTATGGATGGGTCCTTGTCGCTGAGGAGGAAGGCTTTTATAATCAGGGCGATTTTTCTCCATTTTTTTAGCTATTTAGATCGTTCACGTTCCGTTTTCATTCCTTTTACATTCATGAAGGTAGGCTAGGTGTGCTGACAGGGCAATGGTATCAACAGAAGTACCACCTTGACCGGATGAACTTGAGAGAGTTGCTCTGGGCCTATCTTGCGTATCCAGGCATTCAGATCTACTTTGTGTTGTTAGTGGGTAGTTGTGTGTTGGCCTTTCTGCTCTCCTCATCGTTTTCCGGTTCCCCCTGGCGGCTGGGAGCCAGTATTCTTGGCACGTTGCTGGCGTACCCTTTTGTGGAATATGGTGTACATCGTTTTCTCCTGCATGGGCGTTTTCTGTATCGATCTCCATGGACAGCGGCTTTATGGAAGCGGATTCATTATGACCACCACCAAGATCCAAATGACCTTCG
The DNA here is from genome assembly GCA_003235785.1 of Nitrospirota bacterium. Classification (GTDB taxonomy): domain Bacteria; phylum Nitrospirota; class Nitrospiria; order Nitrospirales; family UBA8639; genus Nitrospira_E. The sequence continues at coordinate 604 of QJYE01000085.1, read as the reverse complement.
TGTGCTCTTCGGGGCGCTTTCCACAACTCTTCCCACCATTGTGATTGCGACGTTGCCGATTGGCATTGCTACAGCTGGTTGGCCTGGCGTCCCACTGTCGTTTGCCACGGGGCTGGGATGTTTTATGGTGTATGAGCTTTGCCATTGCATGCAGCATCTCAGGGTCACACCAAAAAACACCTTTTTACGTGGAATTAAACGGCATCACTTACTGCATCATTTTCATAATGAACAAGGAAATTTTGGCATTACGAGCCGGATCTGTGACCGGATTTTCGGGACCCTTTATCGACGCCCCGAAGATGTGCCATTAAGCACAACGGTTTCAAATTTAGGCTATGTTGATCAAGAGCGACTTCAGTATCCTTGGGTTGCCCAACTTTCAGAAGAGACGCATGAGGCCCACTAATGGTTGGGAATTGCCTTGTTCGAATTTGTTCCCGATCCTGGTTGTGGGTGATTCCCACGCAATTGTATGCGAGAGGGTGATGAGTCGGAGACTGGCCTTTTGATTCACGTTTCGCCGGTTCTCCATCGTTCCACCCTCAAGGCAATTATTCATGTTCCATGGGATATCTATCGTACGGATTCCTGTTGGGTGCCT
>QJYE01000151.1 GCA_003235785.1 Nitrospirota bacterium | reverse complement strand
AAAGTCCACGGTCGCGGGAATTGTTAAAACCTTTGGCCTGACTGCCAGTATCGGAGGAGGAGTCTTAGCAGGGCTGGTTGTGTATCGTTGGGGCATCGTTCCGTCTCTTCTCATTTTTGGTTTCCTGCAAATGATTTCAACGGCTGGTTTCGCCCTCCTGGCGATCTTTGGCAATCACCTCATTTTACTCACCGTAGTCATTGCCTTTGAAAATCTCACCGGAGGAATGGGAACGACGGCCTTTGTCGCGTTTATGGCCAGCCTCACTGATAAGCGCTTTACCGCCACACAATATGCCTTACTCACTAGCTTCATGGGTATTCCACGCGTCTTTGCCGGAGCCACCACAGGCTTTCTCGCCACCTGGCTGGGATGGGAGGGGTTTTTTATCCTCTGCACTCTGCTGGCCCTTCCCGGCCTACTACTCATTGGGCGACTTCGACGACTGTCACACAACTCCCCGACTCAAGCCGTCATAACAAATGTCAGACGTTTTTGAGATACCCATCAGGAAGTTCCCCTTATCCTGGATTCCAGAAGTATAAAGAATGAACCATCTACCATCTACCAACGATAGACTTAAAAAGGCCAGAACCAGAACCGTGGAGGGGATGGGGGATCTTGAACAAAATAATGGTCGAAGGTGCCATCCCCATTCATAGCAATGTGCAGCACTTGAGTGACTCCCTCCCCCCGCCCTAAATTCAGGGAGGGGACAACGGGAAGAAAAATGCGAAAAAGCCACCCAAAGTTCACGCGCATTGTTTTGGAATCGCCGTACCGATATCGAAGAACCATTCCCTTGTTCATCTCATCAATTTCATCTGGAGCACCCAATGCCTGCACAATATCGTTTAGAGAGTCTTCTCCAGGATTGAGCCGCTGAAGGATTTCAGGTGAGATTGGCTCGTTAACGACAACACGGCGAAAATCACACCCGGTACCCCAGAGTGCGATCAACACCATTCCGATACAGAAGTGCCAGATCTTTCCCATCAATATAGGCTCATTCCCCAAATGGCCATATTTGGAAAGCTAACTCATCGGTGCGGTTACCAAAAACCACGTCCTGGACAATGCCTTCCTCATTCAAAAAAACCCACAAATTATCGCTTGCCACATTTACGCGTGAAAAAAACAATAGCCATCCTAATTTACTGTCGAATCGTCGGTAATGAAAAATTTCATAGCCATTGGCTTGCACAATTTCGTCTGGAGCACCAAACCGTTGCGCCACGTCTTGCCGCGTGCTTTTTCCTTTTTGCAATTCCACAATCCGATCTTCGGAAAATGGCTCTCCTACTTCTCCTCGCACCAACGCGCACCCCCCTAAAAACCCAACCAATCCCACCAAGAGTATCCACTGAGCGACCCAATTTCGGAAAGAAGAATGTACCTGAAGAGATAATGTCATCATTATGCCTCCGAGCTTGTTGAGGTTCGTGGGAACCAAGGGAAAAACACACTGGTCGTCCTCTGATAATTGCGAAAGCTGTCGCCGCGACTCGCCAGAGCCTGCGTTTCCGCCCAAGGAACGCCCGTAATCCAGAGTAACGAAACGGTCATAAGAATTGGCCAAATAATCGACATCCAGGCCCAGGGAAGGCCGGTAGCCAATGGCACATAGGCCCACCAATGCAGACTCTCAAAAAAATAATTGGGATGTCGGGAATAGCGCCAAAGACCTGTTTGCAACGTCTTCCCCTTATTCAGAGGATTCTGACGAAACACCTCAAGCTGACGATCCGCTATGGCTTCACCAATGACCGCTATTAGAAAAATTACCACGCCAAGACCATCCCACCAGCCAATAC
>QJYE01000379.1 GCA_003235785.1 Nitrospirota bacterium | reverse complement strand
GGGCCGGCGTCGACGGATCACGGGCGCAGGCCGAGACGGCGGTTGCCCGAACTCATTTATTGGAAGGGGAGCAAGTTGAACGATCGGCAATGGCCACATTGTCTCAGGTGCTCGAGATGGCCGGCACGCAGATTTCAATTAAACATCCGGTGCTGGGCAGCTTCCCTCAAGGAACTGTCTTCGACAAGAAAGATCCGGCCCAGCACCCATTAGCCTTAGTCCAAAAAGCGGCAGCCGATATTCCGAAAAAGAGAGAAGAGGCCTTAGCACGCACGTGGGCACCAAAATTCAACCTGCAAAGTTCCTTTTTCGGCCGTGGGAGTGGATGGGACAATCGGGGTAATCGAGATAGCGGAGGGGAAGGTTTATTGCCGGATGTGCCGAATTGGTCGGTTGGCCTGACGGCGACCTTTTCCCTGTTGGATTTTTCCAGCATCCGCGCGCAAAAGCAACAGGAGCATTATCGCAATCTAGCCGAAATGGCTCGCTACGATCGTGTGATTCAAGAGCTGACTGCGCAGCAGGTGAAAGCTCGATCCCTTATGGAGAGTACCAAGCGCATTGCCGAAAATACGCCTTTCCAATTACAAGCGGCTCGTCTGACGGAATCCCAAGCTACAGCTCAATTTAAAACCGGCTTAGCCACGGTCGTGGATGTGGCTGAGGCCCAGCGGCTCGTCGTTCAAGCAGAGGTGGATGATGCGAGGGCGCGTCTTGGTGTGTGGAAAGCGTTGTTAGCCCTCTCAGGCGTGCAGGGTGAGCTTTCACAATTTTTGCAACTTGTGCGCCCTGCTCCTTCTTCCACACACGCCAAATGAAGCTTCTGCTCATTGCACTTCGGCGGCCCGTGACCATTATTGTGCTGGTCGTGGCCATGGCCTTATTTTCCTATCTGGCGATGAAACGGATGGCCATCGACATCTTTCCGAATTTGGGATTGCCCGCCATTTACGTGGCCCAACCGTATGGAGGCATGGACCCGGCCCAAATGGAAGCTCATCTGGTCTCGTTCTATGAATATCATTTCCTCTATCTCACCGGCATTGAGCATGTTGAGTCAAAATCTATACAGGGTGCAGCTTTGATGAAATTATTTTTTCATCCTGACACGGATATGGATCAGGCTTTGGCACAAACTGTCGCCTATGTGAATCGATCTCGCGCCTTTATGCCTCCCGGAACGGTCCCCCCATTTATCTCCAGGTTTGATGCCGGAAGCGTGCCCGTAGGGTATTTGGTTTTTCAAAGCGATTCACGGAATCTTAAAGAGATTCAAGATCTGGCTTTGTTCAGAGTGCGCCCGATGTTTTCCGCTATTCCTGGAGTGTCTGCCCCTCCGCCATTTGGAGGGACGGCTCGGACCATCGTGGTCAAAGTGAACCCTGAACGGTTGCGGGCATTTGGTATGTCTCCCGAGGAAGTGGTGCAGGCGGTGAGAACGGGCAATATGCTGATGCCATCCGGAAACGTTCGCATAGGAGATTTGGCGTATTTGACACCGATTAATTCTGTCGTGGGAAATATCGAAGAATTAGAGCGGTTGCCTATTCGTCTAGGATCTGGTCCCACTGTCTATCTGCAAGATGTTGGAACCGTGGAAGATGGTCAGGATATTGTCACCAGTTATGCCATGGTAAACGGTCGACGCACGGTCTATATCCCGGTCACCAAACGGGCCGATGCCTCCACCATGGCGGTGGTGGATCGCATTAAAGCCTCGCTTCCGACATTTCGGGACGCGGTACCTGACGATATTCAGATTAGTTTTGAATTCGATCAGTCAACCTATGTCACGAATGCGGTGAAGGCTGTCGTCGTGGAAAGTGCCCTGGGGGCGATCTTGACGGGATTGGTGGTGTGGCTATTCCTCCGGAGTTGGCGGAGTTCGATAATTGTCGTGATAACCATTCCATTTGCTCTTTTAGCCGCTGTGGTGGCCTTATGGGCATCTGGGCAGACCATCAATATTATGACCTTGGGGGGGCTGGCCCTGGCAGTGGGCATTTTGGTGGATGAGTCCACGGTCACGATTGAAAATGTGCATGCCCATTTGTCTCGCGGAAAGAGTCTGGGGAGAGCCGTCAAGGACTCACGCGGTGAAGTGGTGGTGCCTCTTCTCCTGGCTATGCTGAGTATCTTGGCGGTGTTTCTCCCGTCGTTTTTTATGAGTGGCGTGGCGAAAGCCTTGTTTGTGCCGTTGGCATTGGCGGTGGGATTTGCCATGGCGGCCTCCTACATCCTTTCCACGACATTAGTACCGGTCTTGGCCGTGTGGCTTTTAGGTGGGCATCCCAGAGCCGCAGAGAGAGAAGGTCCGACCATGCCGGCCTGGTACGTCAATGTCCTGAAATGGACGTTGAAATATAGGTGGCTGGTTCTCACCGGCTATTTGTTGCTTAGTACGGCCCTTGTCATGGTGTTAGGTGCCAGGATGGGGTTGGATATCTTTCCTCGGGTCGATACCGGACAATTTCAATTACGAATTTTGGCTCCTGATGGGACCCGTGTCGAACGAACGGAAGTGTTAACGAAGGAAATTTTGGAGACGATCACACAGGAAATCGGCCCTGAACGTATTAACATCAGCTTGGGGTTTGTGGGGGTTCATCCGTCGAGCTATCCGGTGAATACCCTGTATATGTGGAGCAGTGGACCTCATGAATCGGTGTTGCTGGTGGCGCTGAAACCGGGTTCCGATGTTTCCTTGGAACAGGTGAAAGAACGATTGAGAAAACTGTTACCAACACGCTTTCCTGAGACACGTTATACTTTTGAGGGAGGTGATATTGTCACGCAGGTCATGAGCATGGGGTCTCCGACCCCGATTGAAATCGCGATAAGCGGCCCGAATTTGGATGCCAACAGGGAATATGCGGAACGAGTTCGGGAAGAACTCTCGCATCTGCCGGCCATTCGAGATCTGCGTTTCGGGCAACCCTTGGATTATCCCACCCTGGCGGTGCGTGTGGATCGCGTGCGGGCGGGCCAGCTTGGTGTGACGGCCGGTGAAGTAGCCAGGGCAGTGGTCTCGGCGACTTCCTCAACCCGTTTTGTGGAACCGATTTACTGGCGTGATCCTAAATCTGGAAGAGCCTACCAGGTTCAGGTGGAAATTCCCCAATCGGAATTGCGGTCCGTACAGGATATGTTGAATCTTCCGGTGATGTTAGAAGGGGGACAGGGGCCATTGCTTCGTGATGTGGCCGAGGTCAATTCCGGCACCTCTATTGGTGAGTATGCCAGGTATAACATGCAACGGATGGTCACCATTGTGGCCAATACGACGGGAGAAGACTTAGGATGGGCGGCGGAACATATTGAAGCCGCGTTGAATCGTGTCGGCCCGCCTCCGAAAGGAGTTCGAGTGGATGTTCGAGGACAAATTGCCCCGATGAAGGAGATGTTCACCAACCTCCAACTGGGATTGGCCCTGGCATTGCTGACTATCTTTCTGCTCTTAGCCGCAAACTTTCAGTCCTGGCGGAGTGCCCTGGTGGTACTGTTGACGATGCCTGCGGTGTTGATGGGGGTCGTGCTTGTGCTGACTTTTACCGGGACCACGCTGAATATTCAATCGTTTTTGGGAACCATTATGGCCACAGGGGTTGCTGTCGCGAACGCGATCCTTTTAGTGTCGTTTGCCGAACATCATCGGAAACAAGGACTCTCATCGCTCGAAGCTGCTCGGGAAGGAGCAAGCAGCCGGGCTCGCCCGATTCTCATGACGGGGTTGGCCATGATCGTCGGGATGCTGCCGATGGCATTGGGTATCATGGAAGGTGGGGAACAATTGGCTCCCCTGGGGCAGGCAGTAATTGGCGGATTGTTGGCGGCGACCGTCGCAAGTTTGCTGATCTTGCCCGCCGTGTATGCGATTCTGGAAAAGGGGGGAGCCACTCAGTCTCCTTCCTTAGATCCGGACGATCCGATGAGTATTCACTATGAACCGTCGCCCGTCACTGTTCCCCGTTAGCCTGGAGTTGCTATGTCACGAAAAATAATTGGAATTGGCCTGGTGTTGTTAGGAATCGTGGGGATCGGTGTGATGGTGATGAGCAATCAATGGCGTTCTCCGCCTAAGTCCTCGATCTCTTTATCTTCAACTCTTTCTTCTGAAACGGCCGAAATCCCTTCGAGTCTAATTCAAGCGGTTTCGGTTGAAGTTGTGCCGGTTGCCAGTCACTATCTCGAAGAAACGATTCCCCTTCCTGGAGAACTGCTTCCTTTTCTATCTGTCGATATTTCCCCGAAAATCCCCGGGATCGTTGAATCCGTCAAAGTGGACCGAGGGACCATGGTCAAGAAGGGGGATGTCCTCATTCAATTAAGTGCCCCGGAGTTGCAAGCACAGAGAATGGAAGCGGAAGCCCAGCTCCGCGCGGCAGCCATCACATACACCCGTCTGCAATCTGCGGCATCCACGCCAGGAATCGTGGCTGGAAACGATCTGGAACTGGCCCAACATCATCAGGAAGCCCTTACAGCACGTCTCCAATCGTTACAAGAAATGGAAAAGTATTTGCGGGTAGTGGCGTCGTTTGATGGAGTCATTACTCAACGGAATATTCACCCGGGAGCCGTTGTGGGACCGGACCGGGGAGGCGATCATCCTACGCCTCTTATTCGGTTGGAGCAGGTGGCGCTTCTACGCTTGATCGTTCCGGTCCCGGAGGTGTATGTCGGATCAATTGTCAAAGGGGCGAAGGTGACGTTTACCGTTCCGGCCTATCCTCAAGAAACATTTTCCGGTGTGGTGTCACGGATCTCTCAATCCATTAACTCCAAGACCAGGTCCATGCCGGTTGAAATTGATGTGACCAATCCGGATCATCGATTAGCCGCTGGAATGTTTCCGGAAGTTCGTTGGCCGATTCGGGGTGGGGCTCCTACGCTTTTTGTTCCTGCCTCTTCGGTTGTGACCACAACCGAAGAAACGTTTGTCCTTCATGTGAAGAACCATATCGTGGATTGGGTTCCGGTTCGCAAAGGAACCAAGAGTGGTTCCTTGATAGAAATTTTTGGGGCTCTCCAGCCAGGGGATTTCGTGGTATTGCGTGGAACGGATGAAATTCGACCTGGGACGGTCATTGAATCTTTGCCTGTTAGTCAGGGGGCATAATTCCTTCAGTGAGTCTGTTCCTCACTTTGTTGCTCGGGGTGAGGACTGGTTATTCCAGAGCGGGTTCACTCCCTCTCCCTTCCGTTCCCACTTCTTTACCCTTCATGGGAGAACCTCCATTTTTGTTGGTGACCATTGAACTGCGACGATGCGAATAATTCCCAGGATGAGGAGTATCCCACCTAGCGTTAGCCATTGGGACACCGGCGCTTCTGAAAACCACTTGGAAATGATTTCCGTCAGCATGACAACCAAAATTGTGTCCACAATAAACGTCACCTTCACGCGTCCTTCGGAAAAATAGGTTAAGGTGGTTTTGAAAACTTCGACAATGGCCAAGATGATCAGCGTATCCACAATCAAATGGCGCAAGGCCTGTTCAAGTGGATGATTAAAGATGGTTTGTAGATTGAGGAAAATTCGAACAACTCCTCCCGTCAGTCCCAGCAGAATCGTGATAATGAGGAGACTGAGGACGGCTTTAATGCCTTTCATCCACATGTGAGTCAGATCGGCAGCAAGAGCCTGGGTAATCCAAGATGACGATTCTCGCAGCGACGGCTGGAATATATTGAATGAGAGTCGAGAGCTCATGGTTTTCATGTTATAACTCATCTCGTGAAACAGGGGATAAGAGATCACGGACTGACAACATCCCGAGGACTTGATCTTCTTTGCCGACGGCGAGATGGCGGATTCCTGATGATTGCATCATGCCAGCCGCTTCAAAGATGGATTCGCTTTCATTGATAAAGACGATGGGGCTGCTCATGATCTGTTTCACTTGCACAAACTCTGGTTGAAGATGGAAGGCCACCACTTTTCGGACGATATCGCTTTCCGTGACAATACCGATCACCTCGGAACCCTGCATCACCAACAGGCTGCCAATGTTCTTGATGCGCATGACCTGCGATGCGACAGAGAC
>QJYE01000243.1 GCA_003235785.1 Nitrospirota bacterium | reverse complement strand
CGCACCGACTGCGTCACCCCATACGTTCACGGCCGTTCGAAAACGATCAATGAACCAATCAATCGCCAGGAGGAGCCCTAACCCCTCTAAAGGCAGGCCGACGGCCTGTAAGACCACGACCATCGTGACCAGGCCGGCTTCCGGTATTCCTGCAGCTCCAATGGCAGAGACCGTCGCCACGACAAACAAGGCCACGAGGGCACCAAGACTTAATTCAATCCCCCAGGCTTGCGCAATAAACACGGCGGCCACCGCTTCATATAAGGCCGACCCGTCCATATTCACCGTCGCACCCAGTGGAAGCACGAACCGGCTTGACCGGCTGCTCACGCCCGCGCGCTCCACCCCTTCCATCGTCAGGGGCAAGGTGGCAGAAGAACTGGCGGAGGCAAACGCACTGGTGAGGGCCGTTCCAAGCGCGCGCATATACATCAAAGGAGAACGCCGACCGGCCACATGCAGAATAAGCCCTAGACTGATCCCTGCATGGATCGCTAAGCCCACAAGCACCGTGACGGTAAAGAGCCCCAAACCCACCAAAATGGCCACAATGCCTTCGCTCCCACCGGCACTGGCCAAACGCCCTGCCACCAAACCAAACACACCAACAGGACCGATCCACATGACGAGATGCACCAATTTCATGATCGCGCCAAAAACCCCTTCAAAAAACCTGAGCACCAATGTCCCGTTTTCGCCGACCGTCGTGAGGACCGCACCAAAGGCAAGGGAAAAAATCACCAAGGGCAACAAGTCCCCTTGGGCAGCAGAAGCGAAAAGATTCGGAGAAAAAAATCCCCGCACCAAGTCTTCCCACCCTGTATTCACGGCGGCTTCCACTCCGGAAGGCGCCACCGCTGCCGTGATATCAGCCCCCACTCCCGGTTGAATGAGGTTGACTAATGCCATCCCCAGGACAATCGCCATTCCCGACGTGGCTAAATAATAGGAGACGGTGACGCCGCCCAATCTCCCCAACCGTCGGATATCGCCAAGTGAACCCACGCCTTGAATGATAGATGCCACAATCAAGGGAACCACGAGCATCCGCAACATCCGGATCCACAGCTCTCCGATAATTTCCACATGTTGAGCGATGTCTGGAGCCATCGCGCCGAGCATCCCACCGGAGACCGCACCCGTCACCATTAGCCATAAGAGCGGACTCTGGCCTTTTTCGCGATCTGCAAGGGGAGGTGGTTCAGTAATTGGCTAATCCTGGCTGGTCGAGAACGATGAAGATTATTTAGACTTTTTGGGCAATTTGGGGTCGAGCATGTTGCTATTCTGAGACAGTTTTGTCAACTGCTGTACGAGATCCTCCGGGCTTTCTAAGCAAATGATCGGGTCAAGTTTATGATGTAAATAGATCAGCGACTTAGAGGGCTCCACACCCACCTGCCATATGATGTCTTGGTCAGGAATAATTTCTTGGACATAGGCAATAGCTGATGTACTCACATACGCTTTCCGTTCCCCGGTTAATGTGGCCTGTCGAATTTTCAAAAAAGACATTTCCCCTCCGTATCTTTTCTCTGCCGGTTTTTTACAGCCACGTAAAGGCCTCTCCCCAGCCTTCCTTGGCGTGAGTGGTAACCTCAGTCACGATTTCTTTGGGAACCGCGTCCGGGTCGCCGACTTCCCTTTGATTATAATGAAACGCATAGAGATGCGCGGCAAAATGATCGAAAGGCAAGGACGATTCTCCGGGAACTTCGCCATGGCCAACGACACTGGGTTCAACGCCCTTCCCCCAATTTTGACGGCCTTCGTTATTCGGATTGAAAAAATACACGCGAATCTTTCCTTCATCATCCTCCGCAACGCGCTGAATCGATACGGCATGATAGCCTAAGAATCGCCCATGCACATTGGTGATGAGGAGCCCAACCGGATTGGGATACACTAAATCATGTCCTTCGTCATAGGAGGGGTGATGCGTAGCATAGAATAACCGCAGAAAATCTTCGTACCCGACGACTGTCTGGTTAATGAGATTAAAGGGAGAGATCAGACTATTCGGCACCCACCGTCCGTACAATGCCGGATTCACCCATTTATGAGGGTCTTCACCTCGCAAGGCCGCACGCCGCATCATTTCATCGTAGACACGATCCAGATGAGGCACCAGAATGCGGGAGACGGGATCAAGTTTCAAATCAAATTTTCCTTCTGCCACCCCACCTCCAATGTCTCTGGAAAAAATCGGTATCCCCTCAAACAAAAATTCAACCGTGTCGTCCCGAACCGCGCTGGTCAACAGTTGCAACAAATAGCCAGGATCATGAAGGCTCCATAGACTCAAAGCCCGTGCGCCCTGACACGTGGGGTTATTCCCCTGCCCTACTCCTAATGGCTGCCCTAACATGGCCACAACCCCTCCAACAATAACCGCATTGGCGCTAATGCCGGACCCACGAGGTAATGGTTTTTTGATCACTTGTTGCGCAGACGTGCACAGATCCAAATTACTTAATTTGGTCAAACCATCGGCCACTTCCGGCCGGCTGAGAAGCATGCGTTCCAACATCTGTTGAAATCCATAGATAATCCCACTCGTGGCAGGATGAATCGTCAGGCGCATCAGCTCCAACACCTGTTCTCTGAATTGTGCTAAATGAGCCTTCCCCACCTCGGTTAAATCCAACGCCTTGGCAATGATGTCCGTTTCATCATTCTTGAGAACATGCTGAAGCAAAGCCACATGGTATTCACTGGACAGGCCGGTTAAGCTCATTAATTTGCCCACTACTTTGGCTTCATTTTCGAGTTCATGCGGAGTGATCTTTGCCAGAAGGTTGCGATAGTTCGTGGGGGAACCCGCTTTCTCGGCCAGGGGAGTCGGGGCACCTGTGGCTTTGAGAAACCGGTCAAGCCGGGCAACAAGCTTTGGATTTGATCCGGCTGGAATATTGTTCGCCTGTTCGATCATTTTTAACGTGAGGCTGACATCAATCGGTCGCTGAGCCACCCGCGCATCGATATCATCAAGGACCTGTTCCAGCAATCCCTCCGCAGAAATCTCCTTTTCAATCATGCCCATTAATCTTCGAGCTTGCGCATAGACCTTCGGCCGCAGGCGCGATTCTTCCGTCTCACTGCCATATAACAAATCGAGATTGAGTCCCATGACCGTTCGTAAAAACGACTGGGCCTGTTCTGCAGTAAAATTAGGATGGTCCGACTCGCCTGCTGCAATAGAGAGTACGCGGAGTTCACTTAAAATTTCGATCGAGGGGTACTGGCCTTCGGCACGAAGTCCCCCACCCACTAACTCCGGCAACAACCGTTCAGGATGCTCCCATGGCCCCGTATGGAATACACCCCCGGAGTCAAAACGATGGGCCTGCCGCCGAACAAACTCCAGACCCTCATCGTTTTCGAATAAATCTGTGGCACGACGATAGAATTCGGTTTGGTATTTGGCTTTGACAAAAGCCTCAGCTTGTTCAACGGCATCAAGGGCATCAAGCAATGCTTGTTCTTGAGGCCCGGTGACGCGGATGGGGTCAGGTGGAGAAGGATTCTTGCCCTTGCGAGTCTCACTCATAGAAATCTACGTCCTCATACCGCTGCACCAGTTCCCGCAGAATCTCTGGATCTTCTCCTGCCAGAAAGACGGTTCCATAATGATTGCCGAATCCCACCCGCTCGGCCACCTTGGACGTGACTGGTTCAAACATGGTGTGCCTGTCCATATAAGGATGGTCTGCCAATTCCTGAGGAAATTTAAGCTGATGGATAGAAGCTTTGCGTGGATACACCATCAAATTGGCAGCAAAAATTTTGTGGTCCTGTTCCTTGGGGAAAAACTTATCCAGGACTGATTTTGGCGTATTGGGATCAGAACATAACAAGAAGGCGGCGTAGGGGTTAAACCCATGGGCTTTCTGGATCAGTTCGAAAATGTGGCCACCGGGGACCCGCGCCGCCACTTCTCCAAAGTGCAATTCTCCTTCAGCATCCAGAAAATATTCCGGATGAATCATGCCGTTCACGATTCCAAACGCCTTCATGAGTTTTTCAATCGCTTTCCGAATCTTTGGCCGGATCTTCGTAAGTTTAGGCGTTTCGGGTACGATTTGCGAATACCCCAGATGCACATATTCCGTGATATTCATAAATTCAATTTTCCCTTTATGAATAAAGGCTTCGACGGAAAACTCCTGACCCGCCAAATGACTTTCAGCTAAGCAGGGAAATGCATCGTCTGGAAGATCGGCAATATCCTGTCTTGTACGAACAAACACATGGCCCACACTCCCGGCAGCCGACAGTGGCTTGAGATGCACCGGTTCCGGGGCTTCTTCCTGCAAGCGAAGTCTGGCCTCATTAATATCTTCAAAAAATGCTAACGCTTCATCCCGTGAATGAATTTCTTCGAACACGCCGACGCGAATGCCGTTCATTTGCGCATTGCGCTTCATCATGGCCTTGTCACGGAAGAGCAGCGCTCGTTGAAAGGCACGAGGATCTTTCAGCAGAACCGTATTAAGCTGTCCCGCCCATTCCACGGTTTCTTCATAGAGCGGCACCGCATGGCTCACGCCGCGTTCAACCAGTTTTTCGGAGAGGCGTTCGGAATTTTGGTTGCGCATATAAAAATCCCACGTGACCACATCGATGCCATCCTCCTTGAGGGCCGTATCAAAACCCTCTGGCACAACCGCCACAAAGGGAATATTGTGTTCCTTCGCCGCTTCCATCGTTTCCAAGCTATACCCCAATAGCGCGACGGGGGCTTTTTTGGCTTTAGATGTTTTTGCTGCTACCGAGGCTTTCGTCGCCATTGAGACCTCCTTTAAGAATGACATATCTCGTATGATTTTCAATGTGGCAGGGGGATATACGAGGAACGGACACAATGATCCCTCAAATGTGAATCATCATAGAAAATACTTTGGGAATGTAGGGTAATGTTTTCAGACCAGGTATTGGTAGAGCTCGAAACCTTCTTCATAGTAAGGCTTCAGCCAACCGCCGCGCCACCCTAGCACTTGCTCTCGAGTCGTCGCAATACATTCAAAGCCAAACCGAACGTACGCACGAGTGGCCCACGTGGCCTTCGGATGTGCAATCAGCACCAGACCACGCTTCCCTCCCCGCCAGGCAATATCTCGCACATGATTGAGTAATTGCGGACCAAACCCCCTGCCGGTTTGATGATCATACACATAGATATAGCCTACATAGACCATGTCTCCCACAGGTTGTGTGGATACGATGCCCACCGGGACACCCTCGTAACGACCAAGGTAAAACCTTCGTCTCGTAAACTCCCTCTCTCCCCAGGATTCATCGACATCATGTTGCGACATATCCTTTTCATTGAGAAACGGCCGATACCAATCGGCCGATGACCGAAGGATATTAGCCGCAATCACCATTTCATGGCGCTTGGCCGGTTGTATGTCTAATGGCGATGAACAAGTCCTTGTTGGAGCAATCTCATGCCGTTGACGGTCTTCAATAATTTCTAAAGAATTTCGCATACAATATTATTCCTCCATATGTATTGGCATTCAATTTTCTTTCATTCGCCTCTTTCTATTGGCCATCAACTTAGTACTGTCTCTAACATGCCGTTCTGTTACGGTTATGTAAGCAAAGCTATACACCTAGGACTTTTGGCCTTCACTTCCATTCTGCAGCTCGTTTAATTTACGAAAACCCAGCTAGACACTTCCGTGAAGTTTTCGTTTCTCAAAAACCGGATGACGCGTTTTCAAACCGTCTTTGTGCAAGATCAAACCTCGGTGGTCAAGCGCAACTGGGGAAAATAGTCTTGGCTTGATTCCCGGAAAGTTGGAAACGTCTATACCTCCAAGCGTTAAATTTAAGGGTAAATACTTGTGTGGAATTTTTCCACATACCACATAAATACTATAACAGAGCAAAGAACATACCAAATAAAAAAGGTTGATATTGATGGTATTTTAAAAACGTTTAATGCTGTGGGCCTTTATTGTCCCAAATAATGGGACATACTTGACTCATTGCTATTTTATGAGACAATGATGTCTCAATGTCAGATTTCTCTCCCATCGCCATT
>QJYE01000162.1 GCA_003235785.1 Nitrospirota bacterium | reverse complement strand
CTATGGTCCAAGAAATCGGCGAAATATGGACCGCTTAGACACTTTTGCAGCCGATTCTTCCTAAGTCCGACAGGCTCCTAGTACAGATTCAGAGAAAACCTATGAAGAATTTCTTGGTAGTAAGCATGATTGTTATGAGTGTCTCTGGGTGTTCACCAGATCAGCATGATCATCCCAACCTCACCACAGGCGAACAACTGTTTAACTATCATTGCGCAGACTGTCATGGGGTGCAGGGAACAGGAAGCCTTTTTGATGGAATGCCTGCCAATATCTTAACTATCAAAAGTCCACAAGAGATCATCAACTACATCACTTCCGAAACGGGGCATGAAAGAGAGATGCCAGTTTTTCGGACCATGCCAGCTGATGAGGCCCAGGCCATCACTGATCATTTATTCACATTGAAAAACTCCTTCGATAAAAACGGCTCCCAGATTAAGCAATTACTCATCAAGCCCTAAGGCCCTCCGCCCGTGCGAGTCGTTGCCAGTCTCACCCCGTTCGCTACGCCTACTTCTCAGCCACCAATCCCTCATTATCCGAGACAGTTAGGAACCTCTTGGAATTCCTCCCTCCCTCTGTAGTCATGGGCAGAAGCAAGGCTCGAGCAAAGAAAAATCACACAAGATTCCGACCTACAGCTATGCTGGATTGGCCCTATCGGTTTTCAGAAAGCAGCCTCCACTATCATCATGCCTGTATTGTTCTGGCATGCATCTCCGCACCCACCATTTTTATGCAGCAACCTCATCGCTGAATCGACTGGTTCCCACCGAATTTGTATCTCTTTAGATTCAACTGTGTATCTGTTTGTTCCATGAAACGACATCCCATGATACAGGGGAGGGTAAATTTTTCGTGTTTTCAACGGAAATTGTTGTTAAGGGTTTGTGGCGTTGTTCTTGCTTAATCCATTCCTATTGAATGTGCATGATCCCGCTCAAGAGGAAGTAAATATGATTCAGATTTGTGCATGGTGCCAGCAAGAAGGAAAACTTGGAGTTCTAGAACCAACCGGTGAAGGCTTCGAGACGCAACAGTCCCATGGCATTTGCCCATACCATGTCCTTCGCCTGAGACACACGTATCGCCGCAGTCTGCCTCCTCGAACCATCCCAGCCTCGCTTCATCATTCCGGTAATACTTCCCGCTCATCCTAATCATTCAGATCATTCCTGAAATTTGTTTATGGTGATTGGGATTTCCCCTTTTACCCAATAGTTGAAGAAGATCAGCAATCTGCCGATTTCATAGGCAATTCTGGGAATCTAGAGAAGGAAATGGAAGTGGATTAGGGCAAAGGGAAAGAGGGAGAAAACAACTTAATTCGAACCGTTTAATCGGTTCTTGACCATGATGGTTCCAAGGTGAGGGAGTCGAGAGGTCCGGCGACGATCAAACCAGGCAAACAATAAGACTCCAATCATAAGCACGAGTCCTAAGGCCATGGTCGTCGTATTGTTTCCAATAAAATCAGCAATCGAGTTCATCTATGGTATTTCCTCATAATCACTCATCTTTTCGGTCTGTTCCGCTCGATCTTAAGATCTTCTCATTAAATTGCGAGCCTTCTTGAATTCTGGTAATTTAAATTTAAGAATATGTACGTATTTCAAAAAAGTTTCTATCAATGCACGACAAACTTTCACCACGAAAGCGTCAACAGGTATACTGAGGTATGCCCCGGCTATTACACATTCACCTTCCGCCGATTCCCCACCGGCTCGTGTTGATGGGGGAGTTGCTGGTGACCCTTATCTTGGCGACATCGATTTTTTCTGCCTGGGGTGCCACGCCAACCAGTCTGACGCCAACACCCA
>QJYE01000128.1 GCA_003235785.1 Nitrospirota bacterium | reverse complement strand
GAAAAAGCCACAACATGTCACTAAATGTCAGGATATCGAACAGACTTGTGGGACCCCAGGGGATGCACGCTGGTGTTCCTGCAAAGAGGGAGGGAGTGAAAAGACCGTACAATGTGGTTGTAAAGGTGGGGTAGCAACGAGTGCGCCCAATACCCCACAGACTCCGGGAAGAGCTTTTTAGACACCTGGAGGTTTTACGTATGGCCGCGTTCGCTTGCCCCTCCTATTCAGGCGGGCATCGCTTTTCGAATAGTCGAAGTTTTCCCCTAGTCAGAAGGTGTCAGGTAAAAGGAGACAGTTTTTACTGCCTCCTTTTCTTGGCTATCGCCCGGGTTTTTTGTGTTGCGATCTCTCAAACTTTTTTTGTTTTTTTCTCATCTTTCACCGCTTGCGTTTTGGATTCATCGGCATTTTCTGAATCACCACCTTCCCCAGAACCATCCACGCCTATGATCATCAGGGATACTACATCTAGATATTGGTGAGAACCCAAGGGGACATTTTCTTCCCAATTCCAATCCCTCTACAGCCAGCGATACTGACCACTCTCCCATTAAACCTAGAAACGGCAATTGAGCGCGATCAAGCTGTGCAAACTATTGATCCTAAAAACGGCAGTTGCAGTGGTGAAACACTGCCCATGCTTCGACAGGCTCAGCACGAACGGTTCTTTGAAGTACTCACCCAAATGGTGAAGAGTCCGTTCGCCCTGAGCAGCCTCCGGAGTGAGCGTGTCGAAGGGTTCCGAACCTGGCATCTGCCGTTTTTAGGTTGATGTGCTAGGAAATTTTTGCAACTCGTGCTCACCTTACGGATGATGCGAGATTTTTGAAATTTCCTAGGTGCGTGAGAAGATTGTGCAGACTTTCGGGATCCAACCGCTGCTTTAAGGTTAAATTCGAGTCTGCCCCTTTACGTGATCCATGTTCATTCTAGTTACCCCTATGTACACATTTAGATACTTATTCATATGCCACCAACCTGAAATTCCTCATGCCTACGATTTCCACCAGCTTTCATTTTTCCAAATATTCAATCGGTTGCATGATTCCCCACTACCCGGGAGCCCAACAAACCCATTATGGCATCAAGGTTGCTCTCATTATGAACTAGAGAAAAGTCATCAACGACTGACCCATAAGAAAGGCAAGATTATGGAAAGCACATTTTTCATCACTATCAGCGGAATCAGTCTACTGGGACTGTTGTCGATGTTTTGGTTGTGGCGACCGTAACACGACGCATTCATTGAAAAGGAGACCGAGGCCATGCTTTCCCTGACCACTCCCATGCTCCCGATCGAAACCGTCAATTGGCAGGCGTTATTGCCCACCTATCCTTTTCGATTTTATGGTCAGGGATATCTGTATTGCGTCAGATGCCAACATTATATTCGATTGGTCTCTGTCTCAAACAAGGAAGTCTGTTGCTCCGACTGCACCAAGGTCCTCGCCAATTCTAAGGACCACAGTTGCTAAAGGAGTGGAAAGACAATGAACGATACCATGACCATACGACGATCATGCGAAGAGGGAATGTATCTCCTACGAGAAGGCGAGTGTTTATGGCGAGTGAATAAGGACGGCGAGATTGATTGTGTGGCCCAAGGGCCGGCTCGTCTTCCTGAACTCCTTCTTTTTCTTCAAGAATGGAAAACTCCGGCTCGCCGCCTCTTTCTCAACTCTCCCCTGCAAGATCCTTTAAACTGATTTCCGGAAATAATTTTTCCGGTATTATTTCTTACAACATTCTCCATGATTCCTCAAAAGGCCAATGTTCGTTGATCCCGGGAGGTGATCATTTTGCCCCACGATTCCTGCCAAATTTCAGCCTTCACAAGAACTCGGGCACGACCTTCTCGCAGTACATTTCGACCTGAACATACCCAGGCTTGTTGGGAAGTCGGACCACGCTCAAAATGCCCAGATTCTCAAAATGAAGCGTAAAAACCGTCTTGTTGTTTTGTGTAGGGGATAACCAGTGTAAGGTTCCCCTCTTTTCAAACTTTTCAGCGTTAGAGCCTTTCAAGACAAAATTGGTGTGCCAATCATAGAACGGTTCGGCATTCACCTCCGGAAGCTGCAGCTTGAGATTCGAGTAGTTCTTGGGCTTCGTTCCTGGGAATCCCCCGACCGTCGGATTCGGCGGAAGCAGGCCTACGGAAAATATGGGAGTCTCCACCTGGACCACATTCTGAATAGAGCCCAGACCATCAATTTGGAGTTTAAACCAGCCCTTCATGGGAGCGCTGGTAGCAGGGATCCGAACAAATTTATTGAAAGGATAGATACCCTGACCGCGTTCTGTCCGCTGGACCCCAATGGTAATTCTAAACGGGGCCGATTGCTGAGCCAACTCCGTATCAACTTCCGGAAAATCAATTTGGCGAAGGAACCCTCCGGAAAACTGCACTGTAGAGGCTTGGCCTGAGAACCGATCCGTCACAATGATTGAACCACTGATGGGCTGTGTCGTGCCTTTCAGACTGTTGGCCAGCCAGCCATTAATCGGCGCACGAGGCGTAAGCAGATAGTAGAACACCAGGTCGCGATACTGAACGCCCTCGATCCGCTTCAAGACACGACCATCCGCCCCAGGTTGTCCCAGGGAAGACCGTCCAACCGGTTCCCCGCCCTCAAAACCAAAGACCTCCAGCGGTGGGCCACCTCCTAAATCCAACCCGTAGACTTGGGGAGATGGAGCTAACGGATCCATGACGATTTCTCCTGGGGACGGTGACTGGGAAGGCTTGACCGTCTCCGCATCAATTCCTTCTATGGTGACCACACCCATTGCTGAACGAGACCAGAGGTTGAGCCAAAGCGGAAGGCTAACAGCAGCCAACCCGCCTATACGGGCCCACCTCAGAAAGTCCCGCCGGGAGAGCGGGCCATTTGAATCTGGTACATTTGGTTGTTTGGCATCCATGATGGGTTCTCCAACTGCTCAGGATTATTAGTTCGCTTTGTTCTTCCGAATGTTGTCCCGAATGTACAGAGACCGCGAGTCCGTAGTTTTCATCCCAACGCCACAGGGACCATTTTTAAACCACAGATTGGCCGGCATGAACCAGTGCTCCACAATGCTGGCCAGCTGCTCGACATTGTATTGTCCCCAAGGTTTGTCCACCGTGTACGAATAGGCCGAGGCCACATCCCCGCCATTTATTGATGGCGCTGAGACTCTGATGAGCCGCCGAATTAAACATGAAGGGCACCAGATGCTGTCCTTGCCAGACATGGGTCATCTCATGAATCAGGAGCAGCTTGGGCTCATCCTAAATGCTAAGGGTCCTGTGACCGTGGTCTTCCTCTTGAGTACCGACTCTTCCTGCCCCTATCGAGTGGATTTTTGCGGGGCTACCTGGATCTTAGGACTCTTTAATTTGTCTTTCTCGTCCATTTTGTAAGCTAGCGTATCCGGCCGCTTTTCAAAGCCTGGCATTTGTGGGGATCCACCCTTCTTTTGTAGCTTCTTGACTCGATCGATCTCCGCTGGCGTCATGGGGCGAGATTGGCTTGATGAAGAGGGAGCATTTTTTGAAATTGACGGTGTTCCCGCCAAGACATCCTGCATATTCATTCCCAACGCAGCGCCCAATGCTGCGACTGTGGCTGCTATTTTTTTCGTTCGCGTATTGGAAAGCGGAGTAGACGAATTCTGAGTGGGTTCTTGAGTCGTTTTAGAATAATCGTTCATCATTCCCTCCTGTTGTTTGAGTCGCCATCCAAGCTTCCATGATTCCTAAGTGCAAGGCAAGGCGATGCGGCAAGTCTGTCTGCTCTGGAACCTGACAAGGCTGGTCATAAGAGGCAATCACACGATCCATGTCCAACCAGTGCGCGAGAGCCAATTGCCGTGAAAGATGATCGTAGAATGTTTCTGCCGTGATGGTGAAGGTGTCTTGATTGACGAAATTTTCCTTATCCAAAATATCCAATAGCCGATAGACAACTGCTACATACCGGTCACGCGCATGAAGAAAAGGCGCAACCCCTTGTGCCGTTAGAAAACCTTCCACCGTCCCATCATGACCATACTCCCCTTCTGTTTCGGGATGAGGGGTCGCATGTGCAAAGGATTCCTTTCCTTCACCCGTCAGGGTTTGTCCCAAGGGATACAATCGGCAAACCAAAGGACGATCCACATGCACACCACAACATCGATCCGTCAAAAACACACAGGCCCCGTCTGGTTGATTTCGCAAGTAGGGCTTGCCTGGCTCTAAATAGTTAGCAATCAGGTCGGTCGTCGAGAGACCCTTATTCCGAGCCAATCGAGCCACCTCATATGGGTTGACCTGAATGCGTTTGTTGTAGCAACACCGCGAGCATTGGTTGCACGTATACGAAAAGGGACTCGTGCGTTGTAAAGTAAGATCATTCGCCATTTTCATCAACATTACTTTCTAGATACATCCATCGCGGACCTCGCCTTGTCCTACCCTGGAAAGAATTCTCTGACACTCCTCACATCGTCCTGCGCAGAGGTTAATAATATGAAACACCCTTGGGGCCTTCAATCGTCAGCCAATACACATATTCTAGGCGATCCGGTCCAGGACTCACTTCCCAAGAAATTTCAGGTTTCCAAGAAGTCTGCCCGGGGAGATCTCTCCTTAGCTTTCCTAATTCAGGCCCGTTGATCCGTTCACTTGTGGAAGATTTCTGGTCGGTGTATTCAACTTTTTTGAAGACCCATCCGTTTTTAAGCGTCACATCGTATTTATCCGTTCCATCATCCCAATCTACCGCGACATCACAGTTGACATGCTGAGCATAAATGGCTCCAGTCTTAAAGACCGGTGGGATGGCCGAAGAAAAACAGCTCCCCCCGGTGCTCGTGTTCAAGTCATTACAGAAATTTTTATCTGCACCAGTTGAACAATGAGTGACATTTACCGCAGGATCACCTTTTTTGAGTGATTTCGTCGATCGAGCGGCATAAAAGGGAACCTGCCAAGACATTCGACTGAGACCTTGAGCCGTTAAAACCTGGAATTTTGCCTGATGATCCATCACGCCAGAAATAGAATTAGGAATTTTGGCTTTAATATTGGTATCACTCCAGGATTCCACGGACAACGCCACAACTTGGGGGATCGGATGACTGAGATGCAGGTCGATCTTCCCTTTGGCCGCTCCAAAATCACTCCCTTTGACATAAAGAGTTCCGCCAGGGGTAATCGCCGCAAGTTTCGGCACCGTAAAAATGCCAATCACTTTGGGAAGCCGCTTCAGACTTCTCCTAGGTCGTATCACCTTACTAAGTGTCGCTCCGCGACCCTGGATACCGCTGGTCGACCCCACCGCTTCCAACGCCTGTCCATCCGGCATTAGCATCATCACGACTTGTTGGTCGTCTCCTTCCTTCATGGAAACGGACTCAGGAATTTCAACAGTTCGATCATGTGTCGTCGTCTCCGCCTGGACAATGACAGCCACTGCCTCTTCATTATTAACAGATTTCAGCCGTAATCCATTTTGAACAGGATCAACCTAATAATCTCCTGCTGAAATGACGACATCCTCGCCCTGTTGATTGAGAAAATGCATCGCTTGATCAAATTCGACCATTGATGTGAATGGAACCGGACCCGCATCGGCCTCATCCCCGGAATTCTGGAGTTGCATGGAGGCGCAACCTGAAAGAACCACACCCAAAAACACCAGACTGAACAACCCAGGTGAAATTTTTGACATACGCATGTGAGAAGTCCTCCCCAAAATTTTAATGCAGACATGAGATGGGATTTATGCGTTCCATCCCCGGAAATTGGTTCTCCCCTTGTTAATGTGGTCAGTCGTGTTTTCCCCCGCAATGGTTCAATAAAACACGGCTCCTATGGTATAAAAGAATGGCTTTTTGATCTACTTTCTCTTTGATTGCTAGTATTTCCCAAATCTTTTGCCGTTTTTCATCCACAATCACCGATATTGACGTATAAATAAGTAATCATTGCCACGTAAAAATTTTCCTGAATTTTTCCCAAGCAAGATGGAATAACTTCGATATACCCTGTTCTACTACTCTCAGAATTTAGCCTTATGCTTTTTATCCAT
>QJYE01000377.1 GCA_003235785.1 Nitrospirota bacterium | reverse complement strand
CGACAGGTCGTGGAACAATTGAAGGGGAGAATTTTGCGGCTTGACTCTGGCCATCTGCTCTCCGATCAAGGAGCTGACACGTGAAGCGCATCTGGTATTTTTTCCGAGAAGCGTTTATGAGCCTCCGAACCCATCAGGCGAGCACCCTGATTGGAATTATCACCACAGCCTTCACCCTCACCAGCTTTGGGACGTTTCTGCTTCTCTACCACAATGTGCACAATTTGGTCGGACGGGTCCAACAAAATATTCAAATCATCGTCTATCCCAAAGACGACATCCAACCTCAAATGCTTCAAGACCTGAAACAGGTCATCCAAGCGGACCCTGCCATCGAATCCCTCACCCTGACCTCGAAGACTGATGCGTTGAAGGACTTCAAGCAACAATTTCCAGATGAAGCCTATCTCCTGGAGGGGTTGGGCGAGAGCCCCTTTCCAGCCTCTCTCGTCCTTAATTTGGCTAACACCATCCCATCAACCGATCGAGTGTCAAACCTCGTCAATCGCTTACAACAGAATCCCCATGTCGAACGAGTGCGGTATAATCGGGATTGGATCGAACGCCTAACACTCATCATCACCTATATGGAAATTGGTGCCTTGATCATTGGAGGGGTCTTAGCCTTGGCCTCAATCACCATCATTGCGAACACCGTACAGCTGGCCTTCTATACCCGTCAGGAAGAAATTGAAATTTTGCGGTTAATTGGAGGAACCAATCTCTTCATCAGCATTCCGTATCTGATTGAAGGGGCCGTCATTGGAGGCTTAGGAAGTGGAATCGCCTTAAGCTTCTTACGTGGCGGATTTGAATTTTTTCAACATAAAACCCATACCCTGAATGTGATTGGGGGCTTTTCGTCGGTGTTTGAATTTTTCCCTTTGTCCTTCTCCCTACTCCTCATTATCGGGGGAATCTTGTTAGGATGCGTAGGGACCTTCACTAGCATGTATGGATGGATGCGATTTCGGCTATGAGAATCCTTCGCACAATTTTTCTGACGGCCGCGTACTTTCCTATTCTGGGCCTCATACTCACTGTCCAGCCTGGATCAGGGGCTGAACCGTCTGCCATTAAAGACGAAATGGCTCAGGAACGCCAACGTCTGGATGAACTCAAACAGAAAATCGCGGAAACGAAACAAAAGGCCACTAAAGCCAAAAAAAAACATGGATCTGTGCTCAAAAATATTGAAGAACTTGATCAGCAACTCTACCGGAAAAAGAAGGAACAGAATCGCATTGATGCACAAATTAAGGAGAAAGATCAGGAATTAGCGACCCTCACCCTCAATATTGCTGACCTGGAGCACAACGTTCAAAGTCATCGGGAAGCTGTCGCCGCCCGCCTCCGGTTATTATATATGGAAGGCCGAACAGGTTACCTCAAAACCCTGTTTACCGCAGAAACATTTGCCGATGCCGCCAGTCGGATGGATTATATTGCATGGGTCGCTCAACGAGAGGACGCACTTGTCCGAAAATTTCAAGAAGATCTCACCAATCTCCAACACCTCAAGAATCAACAAGCCCATGCTCGGGAAGACTTGCTGGCCTTACAAGGAAAAACGCACCAGACCATCGAAGAAATTTCCGGCCTCAAGCGAAAGAAACGCACGGTGCTCGTCAGCCTCTCTAAAGAAAAGCATACCCATGAACGCACCGTGGAAGATCTCCAACGATCAGCCGAACAAGTCGACAGTCTCTTAAAAGCCTTAGATCAACGATTTCAATTAGCCCAAGCGCAATTACGGAAAACACCAGGAAAACTGCCATCGCTAGGCTCGTTTCTCTGGCCAGCAAAAGGAAAAGTGGTATCATTCTTTGGACGGCAAAAGCATCCTACTTTCGACACCTATATCACCAAAAAGGGCATCGAAATCCAGACCAACGAAGGAAGTCCCATTTATTCGGTCTCTGCCGGAAAAGTCGTCTATGCAGATTGGTTAAAAGGATATGGACTCGTCGTCATCGTGGATCATACTAATGGGTTTTACTCATTGTACGCCCATGCCTCTAAGCTATTAGTGGCCGAAGGGAATAGCGTAACCATGGGCCAAATGATTGGGCAGACCGGAGAAACGGGAGTGACCGAGGACGATTTGCTGTATTTTGAACTACGAAAAGGTACCATACCCATTGATCCTCTCAAGTGGCTAGCCAAACGACCGTAATTGATTACCTATTCAGAGGGAACACACATGTCACAAGAACGATTTTCGACTGTCCTGATTTCTGGCCTTATGTTGACCGCCATCCTCCTAGTTGGAATTTTCATCGGGAAAGGAGGAGACCAAACAGGATATGCCAGCGAGTCGTATGAAGAATTACAAGTGTTTGCTGAAGTCCTCTCCCAAGTCAAAAAGCATTATGTCGAGGAAACCCAAACCAAGGATTTAGTACAGGGTGCATTGCGAGGCATGCTAGCCGGGTTGGATCCTCATTCCTCCTTTATGACCCCCGACATGTTTAAGGAGATGCAAGTTGAAACCAAAGGAGAATTTGGTGGACTCGGAATTCAAATCGGCATTAAAGATCATCGCCTCACCGTAATTGCCCCGATTGAAGATACCCCCGCCTTTGCGGCTGGCATTCAATCCGGAGACACTATTATTCAAGTTGACGAGACTCCTACCAAAGATTTAACCCTGATGGAGGCCGTTCAACATATGCGCGGCCCTCGAGGAACCCCCGTAAAATTGACCGTGATCCGTGAGGGGCTTGAGGAACCCTTAGTGTTCACCATCACGCGTGATATCATCAAAATTCAAAGTGTGCGGTCGAAACTTTTAGAAGGAAA
This sequence comes from Nitrospirota bacterium, assembly GCA_003235785.1. GTDB lineage: Bacteria > Nitrospirota > Nitrospiria > Nitrospirales > UBA8639 > Nitrospira_E. The sequence continues at coordinate 16,973 of QJYE01000377.1, read as the reverse complement.
TGTCGGCTATGCACGACTCAGTCAATTCCAGGAAGCCTCGGCTGAAGATTTAACAAAAGCCTTGGAAGAATTAACCGCTAAAAACATCCAGGGCCTGATTTTGGATCTCCGAAACAATCCTGGGGGGTTGCTCACTGCCGCCGTCGGCGTCTCTGAACAATTTTTAGAAGCCGGTCGGTTGGTCGTCTCTATCCAAGGCCGAAATGGGAAAAAGGATGAATACCGAGCTCGAGCCAACAGCAAAAATTATGAATATCCGATGATTGTCCTCATTAACCAAGGCTCTGCCAGTGCTTCGGAAATTGTGGCTGCAGCCATGCAAGACTGGGGAAAAGCGGTCATTATCGGCACCACCAGCTTTGGAAAGGGGTCGGTGCAAACAATCCTTCCGCTTTCCGACGGATCTGGACTGCGCTTGACGACCGCAAAATACTACACGCCCAAAGGCAAATCCATCCATAACATTGGCGTCCAGCCGGACATCGTGATCGATCCCAAAGCGATCCAAGTCGCCAAGCAGGATTCAGCGGAAGGCGAAAAAGAAGGGAAAAGCGCACCCACGACAGCAAAAGCCGAGACCAAGCCCCCAACAACTCCAGCAGATCCCAATGCCCCTCAACCCGTTCCACCAGAAGACGTCCAATTACTCAAAGCTGTGGAAATGTTGAAATCCTGGAAAGTCTTTAAACAAATTCGCCCGGCAGCCTAAAAGGTGAGAAGGAAAAAGCAAAACGTCGTGAGAAGGAAAGGGGGTCAGACCTTTCAAAATGTCTGGCTTCCTCCTTTTCACACATTTTTTCTAGCTAGTGATTGAGCACAATCGCGGTGTTGGTTTTGGTAATCCCGTCCACTCCACGAATGCGAGCCATAACTAAGTCGTTCAATTCTTCTAAGGTTTCGGCTTCAACCTGGGCAATTAAATCATGAGGGCCCGTGACAGGACAGACGGATTTCACTCCTTGCATCCTGGCCAGAGTCTTATAGGCACTTTTGGTATGATTACCGGTTGTATCAATTAAAACAAATGCTGAGATAGCCATGATCTATTCATCCCTTCACATTTTATGTTTGTTCATTATTGTCTCATTCCATCGATCTGTCTTATCCAAATACCCTTCTTCCAACACCAAGCCATTCATCTCCAACCTAACGTAGCGTCTTCGCTCTTTATGGCTCTAGACTAACCCTTCTTTTAACCCGAATCGCCTCGAGAATTTCTCCACTTCGGGCCCCTAACCCCGGGAGCGTCCGCAGAAGATGTGATTGTGCCAGCGCTTCCAAATCGTCCCAGGTCGTCATACCCAATCGAAAAAACAGGTCATGCACAATCGGCTCTGAAAAACCCGGGAGGTCAATCCATTCTCGAACAGAATCTGGAAGGGGCGTTTTAAGTTCTTCATAAGCACGAATACGGCCCGTAGCGAGAAACTCCTGAATTTTATTGGCCAACTCCTTACCAATACCAGGGATAGTCCTGAGCTCTCCCCGGTCCGCATAAGCCCCAATGTCTTCCTGGAGATTCCGAAGCGAATCGGCAGCACGTTGGTAGGCTTTTACCTTATAAGGGTTTTCAACCCGTGATGCCAGCAATCCAGCCATTGACGCAAACAAAGCGGCTAATTCTTGATTGGCCTTATTCATACAATGAACGCGTCACAACCCCTTTCGCATCATGAGAGAAAAAGGTGAGATGATCACCCCGACTCAATCTTTATTGTAAGTCATCTTGAGGAGGCAAAACCAGTTGACCATCATAAGGCTTTCGTAAGTCTTTCGCCCTACATCCACAGAGGATTCATACGCACAACGGTCCATTTTATTGACAAGAATTTCGAGAGTCCCGTAGGATGATTTTCCATGATTTTCTCATTCACCAACAGTATAGCCGATCATTCATCATGCACATCATCGTCAATGGAGAGTCGCAAGAGCGGTCCAACCCGCTCACGGTGGCCAACCTTCTCGAGTCATTAGATCTCCGTTCGGAACGAGTCGCTGTTGAAGTCAATCTCAAAATCCTTGACCGTTCTGAATTTCCAACCTGGAATCTTCAAGAGGGTGATACAGTCGAAATTGTAAGTTTTATCGGCGGTGGAGCTTCACAACAACGATCATAAGAGGCAAAATTCGTATGAATAAACATTCTTTTCCCGACCCATTAATCATCGCAGGGCGTGAATTCGGTTCCCGTCTTTGGGTGGGAACAGGAAAGTACAAAGATTTCGAAGAAACACGAAAAGCCATTGAAGCATCCGGAGCCGATGTAGTGACCGTCGCGGTTCGTCGCGTCAACATTACGGATAGGAATTCAGAAAATTTACTCGACTACATTGATCCGAAAAAATATACCATCCTCCCCAATACCGCAGGATGTTACACTGTCGAGGACGCCGTTCGTTATTCTCGGCTAGCCCGTGCTGCCGGTATCTCTGACTTAGTGAAACTGGAAGTCATCGGTGATGAACGCACCTTGTTCCCGGATACTGCGGGCCTCATTGAAGCCGCAAAGATTCTGATTGCAGAAGGATTTATCGTTCTTCCCTACACCAATGACGACCCCATTGTCGCCCAAAAGTTAATGGACATTGGATGTCCGGCTGTGATGCCCCTGGCAGCGCCAATCGGTTCAGGTTTAGGCATCCGTAACCCATACAATCTGAAAATTATCATGGAAACGGTAAAGGTCCCTGTTATTGTGGATGCTGGGGTTGGAACCGCATCTGATGCGGCCTTGGCCATGGAATATGGAGCCGATGCTGTGCTCATGAATACCGCCATTGCCGGAGCCAAAGATCCGATCATGATGGCCACAGCCATGCGATACGCCGTGGATGCGGGGCGATTGGCCTTCAAAGCCGGCAGAATCCCACGAAAGCTGTATGCCACAGCCAGCAGCCCCATCGAAGGCATGCTGTAACACATCAGGGAATGCCCCATACTCTCCCTCGGCTCTATCTCCTCACTGATCGTCATCATACGCTTCAACGCCCCCTCGTATCGGTAATCAGCCAGGCAATTGAGGCCGGCATTCGCATGGTCCAAATTCGAGAGAAAGATCTTGAAACTCGACAGCTCATAGATGTGGCGCAACAGCTCATCCCCCTCATCAAACAACACCAAGGAAAAGTATTTGTGAATGATCGAGTTGATCTCGTGTTGGCCCTTGATGCCGACGGCGTGCATCTTCGCTCAGACAGTCTACCGATTCCCGTTGCTCGCCGTTTGCTAGGGAAAGACAAGCTCATCGGGATTTCCACCCATTCAGTCGAAGACGTCCGGCAAGCAGAAGGCGAAGGAGCAGATTTTGTCGTACTGGGCCCGATCTTCGAGACGCCTTCCAAGCAAATATATGGACCGCCTTTGGGCCTTCACACCTTAGAGGCGGCCTGCCAAGAAAGCCATCTCCCCATTTTTGCTATCGGTGGGATCACACCCAAGCAAGTCCTCACCGTCCTATCAGTTGGCGCATATGGGATTGCCCTCATTTCAGCCATTCTCCAGGCACCCTCTATTCAAGACAGCACACGTGAATTACTTTCACAGCTATCTTAATTTGTCAAGAAAAACAGTTCCCCCATGACCATGCACCTTGGTTGACCCTATTTTTTTTTGAGTGGTAGAATTCTTTAAGGTTTCATTTTCGCAATTTCCCGGTCACAGCCCTAAGCCCTTTAGAAACCTGGGCCTCTTCATCGAAAGATATAATTGCTCTCGCCGTATGGTGAGATAGACAACAGGATTCAGCCGCTTATGGGAATAAGAAAAGCCGACGACCCTACCCGCGAGATTCAACAATTGCGGTCCCAATTGGAATCGTTAGAACTCGAAAGACAACAGCATCATGAATTTCGCCACAAGCTTGATGCCACTCAACAAAAAAACGAGCGATTAGTTTCCAGTCTGCAGGAAGCCAAAACGCAAATTGAAGCACTCCGCAAAGAAGTTGAAAAATTAACGGCCCCACCCTCGACCTTCGCTATTTACTACAGTACGAACTCAGATGGCACCATCAATATCTCCCTCGGTGGAAGAAAATTGCGCGTGAACCTCCATCCATCCATTCCCTCAGACTCGCTCAAAACTGGCCAGGAAGTGATCTTAAACGAGGGGCTCAATGTCATTGAAGCACGAGGTTACGACCCACAAGGGGAAATCGTTCATCTCAAACACTTACTTGATGATGGACGTGCGGTAGTAAGTACGCACTTGGATGATGCGCGAGTGGTCGAAATTTCCGATGCGCTTAAGGAACAACAACTGAGCGTGGGCGATCACCTCTTGTTCGAACCCCGCTCGGGGTATCTCACCGAAAAACTCCCAAAAGGTGAAATGGAAGAACTCGTCATCGAAGAGGTTCCGGATATTGATTACACGCACATCGGTGGGCTGGAAAAAGAATTAGAACAAGTGAAAGACGCCGTCGAGTTGCCCTTTCTCTATCCTGACCTTTTTGCCGAACATCGATTATCTCCGCCAAAAGGCTTACTCCTGTATGGACCTCCGGGATGCGGGAAAACCTTGATTGCCAAGGCTGTTGCAAATTCTATCGCCAAAAAGCTTGGCCACCTCAAAGGCAAAGACGTTCGCAGTTATTTCTTACACATCAAAGGGCCAGAGCTGCTGAACAAATATGTCGGTGAATCCGAACGGCAAATTCGAGAAGTCTTTGCCAAAGCCAAAGAGAAAGCTTCGCATGGCAATCCCGTCATCGTGTTCTTTGATGAGATGGACGCCCTATTCCGCACAAGAGGCACGGGAATATCTTCGGACATGGAGTCCACGATTGTTCCGCAATTCCTCTCTGAAATCGATGGCGTCGAAAGTCTTCGCGATGTCATTGTCATCGGGGCCAGCAACAGGCAAGACTTGATTGACCCGGCGGTGTTACGTCCTGGACGATTAGATATTAAAATTAAAATCCCACGTCCAGACAAGGAAGGAGCGAAAGACATTCTTGGGAAATACCTCCTGGGCGATCTGCCCTTTGCCGAGTCCGCCATGACAGAGCAAGGACAGGATCGAGCCACCTATGTCCAGCACCTCATCGAGACCACCATAGAAGCCATGTACGCCAAAACCCACGAAAATCAATTCCTCGAAGTCACGTATGAAAATGGAGAAAAAGAAACCGTCTACTTCAAAGATTTTTCGAGCGGGGCATTAATTGAAAGTGTGGTCGCTCGCGCAAAAAAACATTCCATCAAGCGCACAATCTCCGGAGGGGAAAAGGGACTGAACATCGAGGATTTCCTGAAAGCCATTCGGGAAGAATTCAAAGAGCAAGAAGACCTCCCGAACACCACACACCCGGACGACTGGGCGAAAATCGCCGGGAAAAAAGGTGAAAAAATCATTCACGTCCGAACATTGACGGACGAAGGCGAGGAATCCCGCGCAATCGAAACCATCAACGTCGGTCATTATTTTTAATCACCCCTTCGCATTCGGCATGAGGTTTCCTTGTTACGTGTTCTTGGAACTGAAACGGAATTTGGGATTATCGCCCGCTCTTCCCGACACCCCGACCCGGTCAACAATTCCCTTCGTTTAATCAGTCATTGCCCTCGGTTGCCTGCTCCCAAGGCCTTGTGGGATTACGAAAATGAAAACCCTTTCCTGGATGCCAGAGGCTTTAAGGTCGAAGGCGAACCCGAACGGCCAGGAGCCAGTTATAATCGGCAACTCAATAAAATTCTCCCCAACGCAGGCCGCTTGTATGTAGACGGCGCTCACCCGGAGTATTCCACACCCGAATGCAGTAATCCTCGTGAAGTCGTGGCCTATGAACGAGCCGGAGACTCTCTCGTGGCCGAATGTTTGGCGGCACTAAACGCCAAGCAGGGAGAAGAGGAGTTTCTGGTCTACCGCAACAACTCCGACGGAAAAGGCAACAGCTTTGGGTATCATGAAAATTATCTCGTGTCTCGCAAAGTCCCATTTGAGCATATCGCGGCGGTGCTGCTTCCATTCTTTGTCACGCGACCGATATTCTGTGGCGCCGGAAAAGTTGGCGCGGAAAACGGGACCGATCCCACGACCTATCAAATTTCTCAACGGGCTGATTTTCTCGAATGCCTCTTCGACCTCAATACCATGGTCCATCGTCCGATCATCAATACCCGGGACGAACCCCATACGCAACTCGCCCACTCTCGTCGGCTCCACGTCATTGTGGGAGACGCGAACATGTGCGAAGTGTCCACTTTTCTCAAAATCGGCACCACGGCCATCATCATAGACATGCTTGAACACCAGGGAGATCTCCCGCGGATCGAACTCGCTGACCCGGTCATGGCGGTCAAACAGGTTTCTCGCGATCTGACGATCAAATCATCGCTCGCCCTTCAAAACAGACAGCACACGACCGCCCTCGCTGTTCAACAGGCCTTTCTCCACGCCGCACATAGTTTCTATAGGACCCGAGAGTTATCTCCGGTTACCAAAGAAGTGCTCATTCGCTGGGAATCCGTCCTCAATCAATTGGAGCAGGATCCCGCAATGCTTGAACGAGAAATTGATTGGGTCGCAAAACGAAGGCTGATCGAGTCCTATATGGATCGGAAGCGCTGTTCATGGCAAGACTCGCGGGTTGCCATGATGGACTTACAATATCACGATGTGCGCCCTACCAAGGGCTTGTATTACACGTTAGAACGATCGGGGAAGATTGAACGGCTGACGCACGAGGAAGAAATCCAACGCGCAGGCCACACGGCTCCAGCCCATACCCGTGCGTTTTTTCGTGGAGCCTGTCTCAAGCGATTTCCCCAACAGGTCTATGGCATGAGTTGGACTTCAGTCCTGCTAGAATCAGCTGATCGCACCATTACCCGCATCCCCCTCATGGATCCCTATCGGGGCACACAATCACTCACGCAAGAATTATTGCAGGACATTGACTCTGTTGATCAGCTATTATCCCGTCTTGCCCTATAACCCAGACTCTTTCAATAATCCGACAACGTAACCACAAGCCAAGATGAATCCCGACCAGATGCCCTTCCCAAACTTCTCTGCTGATCCCTGTTCAAGCTTTTATCAATTTCTGACGACACAGCGACCAGAACTTTTGCCCATGGCTCGATGGGGAACGCTCCCTCCTCAACAAGGAACCCACGAACTCTCGCCTTCAACTCAATTTCCATCCTGGCCCCATGGCACCACCGTTCTCGGGTTCACCTACCAAAACGGGGTCTTAATCGCCGGAGATCGTCGTGCTACCGAAGGGTTTCAAATCGCGGCCACGCGCATGGACAAAGTCTTTCAAACCGATGCGTTTTCCGCGATGGCCATCGCGGGGGCTGCCGGCCCTTGTGTGGAAATGGCCAAGCTCTTTCGAATCGAATTAGAACATTATGAAAAGCTTGACGGAAAACCCCTCACATGTGAAGGCAAAGCCAACAGGCTGGGAGATATGGTCAAAGCCAATTTCCCCTTGGTCCTCCAAGGGCTCGTAGTCATTCCCCTTTTTGTTGGATACGATCAGAAACGGAAAATCGGCCGTCTGTTTAAATATGACATTACGGGTGGCCGGTATGAGGACACCGAATTTCATGCAGTGGGCTCTGGAGGAAAAGATGCGCGGATGACATTAAAAGAACATTTCCGCAAACAGTTACCGGAAGATCAAGCCATCCACCTTGCCATTCGAGCGTTAATCAATGCAGCAGAAGAAGATGTGGGGACCGGAGGGCCGGACTTGCTCCGCCGAATTTTCCCCACGGTTAAATTAGTCGACACTGATGGGGTTCGCGATGTAGAAGACCCGCAACTCGCTTCAATGTGCCAAGAAATCCTCTCTCACCAACGGGAATCCTAAGCCATGCCCATGCCCTTCTACGTTTCCCCCGAGCAAATGATGCAAGACCGGGCGGAATATGCCAAAAAAGGCATCGCCAAAGGTCGTTCAATCATCGCCATGGAATATGATCAGGGCGTGTTACTGGTCGCGGACAATCCCAGCACATCGCTCTTTAAAATTTCAGAGGTCTATGATTGCATTGCGCTGTCTGGCGCCGGACGATACAGCGAGTTCGAAAACCTGCGGAAAGCCGGCATCCAGCATGCCGATGTGAAAGGCATGATGTACAGTCGGGAAGATGTGACGGCGCGCTCATTAGCCAATGGCTATTCACAAATTTTAGGCACTATCTTTAGCCAGGAAATGAAGCCCTACGAGGTCGAACTTCTTCTGGCGCAAGTGGGCGAAACCCCGGAAGGCAATGAACTCTATCGCATCACCTTTGATGGCAGCATTATCGATGAACGCAACTTCACCGCCATTGGTGGACGATCCGAACCGATCTTGACCTTTCTCAGCAAGGAAATCTCCGCCACCTGCCCATCCCTCAAGACCGCCTTACATCTTTGCCAACAAGCATTTGAAAAAAGTGCCGATCCTCGATCCGGACTAGACGGGCTAGAAGTCGCCGTGTTGGACCGAACACGCTCCGGTCGGAAATTTCGCCGTGTAGACACCTCACAAGCCTCTGAACTGCTTTCCTAGGTTTCTTCCTTCTTCTATCCGAGCTTTTCCATCTCGGGTTGAACATTCCCAAACAGGGGTGTATTCTGATTCAAAGGCAGGTCACAGACCCCGCAGTTCCCCAAACCGTACTTGGATCACGAGTCAGAAGGCGGCCATGATTAAGCGAATTGTTGGCCTCGAATGTGAATACGGGCTCACGTTTTCTCCAACTGGACGCGTCTATCTTCCTGTTGAAAAAATCCTCGGATACATCTTCGAAGGGCTCATCCCCAATAGCTGGCCCTCAAACGCCTTCCTCACCAACGGCGCACGATTTTATCAAGATACGGGCTGCCATCCTGAATATTCGACACCCGAATGCGACGATCTCATTGACTTAGTCATTCATGACAAAGCGGGTGAACGGATTCTGGAAAGTTGCCTGCCTATTGCCGAAGAACGGTTACGGGAAGAAGGGCTGTCCGGGGACATCTTTATCTTTAAAAATAATACCGATTCACTCGGTAACACCTATGGTTCGCATGAAAATTTTCTCATGCGGCGCGATGTCGACTTCTGGAAAGTCAGCGAACAACTCATTCCGTTTTTTGTCACACGCCAAATTTATTCGGGTGCCGGGAAAATCCTCAAAGTTTCAGGTAAATCACAATTTTTCATTTCTCAACGGGCGCAACATATTCACGAAAAAACCTCCTCATCCACCACCTCGTCCCGCAGCATCATCAACACCCGCGACGAACCCCATTCCGATGCCGAGAAATTCCGCCGTCTGCATATCATCCTCGGCGATTCCAATATGTCGGAATTCTCCACGTATTTAAAAGTGGGCACCGCCATGATCGTGTTGTCCATGATTGAAGACGGATTCAGCATTCCTAACATCGAACTAGAAGAGCCTGTCAAAGCCATCCGGGATATTTCCCGTGATCCGACCTTAACCAAAACCGTCAGACTCGAAAACGGACGAGAACTCACCGCTCTGGACATTCAACAGATATTTTGGGAACGGGCGGGAGACTATCTCCAGGCACAACCCCCTCATAAAATATTTGCCGAAATTCATGAAGAATGGGGACGGGTCTTGCGCACGCTGGCTCATTCTCCCATGCAATTGGCCAGAGAAATCGACTGGATTACCAAAAAATGGCTCATGGAAAATTATATGGCCAATAAGTCATGCGGATGGGACGACCCACGACTGAGCATGATGGACCTCCAGTACCATGACATCAATCGAAAACGGGGTCTCTTTTATCTCCTCACCGAGCGACAGGCCATTCGAAAGCTTGTGGATGAGGAAGCGATTGAACAAGCCAAAACCACTCCCCCACAAACCACACGCGCCAAAGTTCGCGGAGACTTCATTCGATTTGCCCGAGCCAAGAATCGGTCGTATACTGTGGATTGGACCTATCTCAAACTCAACGGATATTGGGAGGAAACGATCCTCTGTATGGACCCCTTTTGTCCGTTTAACTCCAGGGTTGACGAATTATTAAGCCAAGTCCCCCACAATCGTCTCTATCCATGAAGATTCGGCCCATTCAACCACCACCAACCACCTCAACCCGTTTCTCCAGGCAATCGCTGCTGATCCTCTGTTTCCTCATCGTCAGTATCTTCCCCATTCAGGTTGTCCCAAGCGCGGAACGTCACCATACGGACAAAGACGGCCAATTCAGCGGCAAGCAAGGTGAAGTACTGTGGATCGAAGTTCCTGTGAACAATCCACAGGCCCATGTTAGCGGCACCCTCTTACAACGCCAGATCCCCTTTTTCCCTCTTACCGATAACCGCTTTGCAGCCATCGTCGGCCTCGACATGCAAGATCCGCCAGGCATACAGGACTTACGTATCACCGTTCAGACCAGGGAAAAGACGGATCACCTGACCTACGCCGTCAACATCCTCAAAGAAGACTACGCGGTTCAACACCTCACATTGCCGAAAGATAAGGTGGATCTCGACGCCAAGACCTTAAAGCGGGTCCGGCTTGAACAACAAGAAATGTCCAAGGCGTTTCTTCACATCGGCACACAACCCTTATGGACAAGCGGCTTCCTTGAGCCTGTCCAGGGAACAGTTACCGGACGTTTTGGCAGTCGTCGCGTCATTAATGGGCAAACCAAACGCCCACATTCAGGAGAAGACATCGCCGCCCCCCAAGGGGCACAGGTGCATGCCATGAACACCGGTACCGTTGCGGCCACGATGGACCATTTCTTTTCAGGCAAAGGGGTCGTCATCGATCATGGCCTTGGATTGTTCTCCATGTATTTTCATTTATCCGCCATCGACGTTCAGCCTGGCCAAACCGTCAACAAAGGAGAACCTGTGGGGAAAGTCGGTGCCACAGGAAGAGCCACCGGCCCTCATCTTCATTGGGGCATTCGCCTCAATGGCGCCCGCGTCAATCCTTATGCGCTCACAGCCCTCCCGTTCGATATGAAGGGGAGACCGTAAGTCTGTGCTGCACGGACTGTTGAAAAAAGCTGTTAGCGGCGTTCCCTGCCTTCGCCGTAGCGGCTTCGCGCAGGCAGGGCACCAATTTCCCGTGCTCACCTACTGGAAGTACGCTCCGTGCGCAAACAACGGTCGACCCCTACGGGATGCAGCAAGCAATACTGCGGCCTTCCCTTCGGCAAAGCTCAGGGCAGGTCTGAACGAACCCTTCGACAAAGCTCTGGCCATGCTTTTTTTGAACAGCCCGGATGCCTTAGGCATCCAACCTGTCTGTAGGCGCATTTGCCCTTGAAAAAATAATTATTCAACACGACCCTGCACGGGTCACACCTGAGTCACCATGCAATATCTTTGTGTCTTTTGCGGATCCAGATCCGGCATCCATCAAGAATATTCGACGATCGCCCAACAATTAGGACACATTCTTGTCCAGAATGGATTCGGCTTAGTCTATGGGGGAGGGAATATTGGATTGATGGGAATCCTGGCCTCAACGGTCCTTGGGGCAGGAGGAAAGGTCATCGGCATTATCCCAAGGCAACTGGCGGATAAAGAAATCTTGCATACCCAGCTCACCACCACTCATATCGTTGAGTCCATGCACGAACGCAAAGCCCTGATGGCCGAGCTATCTTCCGGATTTATCACGTTGCCTGGTGGATTTGGCACACTGGAGGAATGTTGCGAGATGCTCACCTGGGCTCAACTCACCATCCATGAAAAACCTTGCGGGATCCTGAATAGTTTGGGTTTTTTTGATGGCTTCCTGGGTTTTCTTGACCATCAAGTCAATCAGGGGTTTGTCACCCCTGACAATCGTGCCCTCCTTTTAGAAGCGGCCGATCCCGAAACCTTACTCACGCTGATGAAACCGCAGCTCAACCTGAGACCGTCTCCCAGGGTTAACCTGGGTTAATAGGCCGCAGGTCGTGAGAGTGGGCGATTCGTCAACGATTCCATCGCACGAAGATTATCAAAGGCAAATGCCCCATCGCCCATCGCCACTAATCCAAACTGTCCACTGTCAAAAGATTGGTCATACACATCAATCAACAGATGGTGATCAAAAGAAATTTCCGTAAACTCCTTACTCACGATCGTTTGGCGTTGAATACGAAGAAAATGCCATTCCGACGGCTCTAGGATGAGCGCTTCACGCGCCAATTCCGTCTCGTGCCCATCTTTCACCACATAGGCCACCACTTCGTTTGTTTTGGGCTCAACCACAACGGCATAAAAATTTTTGGCGTCTTGCACCCCATACGCTAATCCCGCTTTGCCGGAAGGAGTTCCCAACCGCATCTTCATGCGAACCGAGAAATCAAAATATTGAGCGGTCTTCCCTTCCACCACCAACAACTGGTAACAGGCGGTTTCGCCACACGTCAGCTGTTGCTCAACGATATTAGGGCGGCTGGGCGTTGCCACACCCTCGTTCACCAACCACCGTCCCTCCCCGGATGCGGCGCTCTCTAAGAGAACAAACCCTTCAGGAATCGCGTGAAGAGCAGACGTATCAAACTGCCATTCTTGAAATAAAGGCGGAGTCGCTTGCAAAACGGGCTTGGAAAGTTCTTGAGGCTGATCCTCGGCGAAGGCCACGAGAGGAAAGCTAAAGAGATACAATCCAAGCACGAACCCAAAGCATACACCCACACGCGATAACTGAGATTGCCCACACATCGCACCATATCCCAGTTTATAGGTTCTCCCAATGTCATTCCGATCTTGGTTTCGCTTACCCGATGTCATAACGCTCCCCACCCTGTTAAAAAATTTGATAAAACCTGGCCTCCTCAAAAAGAATGAAATGATACGCATTCTTCTGTAACGGCGACAATCCCCTTTTTCCATAAAAATGCACCCAAATTTTGACACCAAATTGGCCAGCTCTTTAGCGTAAACCTTCGACAGGCGTCAGGGCAAATTTTCCACAAATTGCCCTCCCTCGTCTGCCTTTGGTAGCGTGAAACATGGGAAGCTTCACAAAAATATACCGTTTGGCGTCTTTGACGATATGGTTAGCGTTCTTGTGTGTCCCGGGGCAAAGTTGGAGTCAATCGATAATAGGAGGATCCCATTCTGTCTCAACAGAAGATGTGGCCCTCAAGGAACTTGTTCCCTCCGACTCCGTGATCACGCTCACGCTTCGGGATGCCGTCATGCAGGCTCTTGAAAATAATTTGGATATTCAAGTCAGTCGGCATACCAGAGATGCCCAGCTCACTGATATCATTTTTGAACAAGCGAAATTCGACCCGACTGTTGAGCTTGGAGGGCGATATGAACGCACGATCTCCCCACTCAACCGACCCGTCTTTGGTTTGGGAGGGGTCACAATAGGCAACGAACCCGACATTTTCGACCAAAATGACACTCGATTCAATTTAGGCTATTCACAACGCTTGTTCACAGGCGGCACATATGATCTCGCCTTTAATACCAACCGCAACTCCGTGGCCGGCCCAAACACCTTTCTTTTCAATCCCTCGTATGCCAGCAACCTCTCCTTCAATCTGACTCAACCTCTGCTGCGTAACTTGGGCCCCACGGTTAATAAGACATCAATCACCCTTGCTCGAAATGCGGCTGCCGTCGAACAACTGCAGTTGGTTCAACAAGTCCTCTCGGTGACAGCCCAAGTCGAACAGACGTATTGGGAACTCGTGTTCGCCCGAGAAAACCTAAAAGTGGCTCGAGCCACATTAAAAGCTGCGGAAGAACTGTTGGCGAGCAACCGGGAGAAGGTCAAAGCCGGAGTCATGGCGGAAGTAGAAGCGTTGCAGGCCCAGGCAGGAGTAGCCAGTCGAATCGAACAAATTCTCCTCGCAAACAAAACGGTTCAAGATCAAGAAGACCAATTGCGGCGGTTGCTCAGCCAATCCGAATGGAACCTGACCCAAACGACCCCCTTGGTCCCTTTGGATGAACCGTCACAACATCGACCGGACATTCCGCTCAAGCCGAATATCACCCAAGCACTTGAACACCGTCCAGACGTGCTCCAAGCCAAGAAAAATCTGAATAGCTCTCAAGTCCAAGTGCAATTTGCCAACAACCAATTGCTACCCGATCTCTCGTTCCAAGGAGGGCTCGGCCTCGCCGGCTTAGGAAAAAACCCAAGCGATAGTTGGGATCGTCTAGGCAGCACGGATTTTTACAATATGAGTGGGGGGTTGGTCTTAAGTTATCCCCTCGGTAATCGTGGAGCGGAAAGCCAACTTCAACGACGGGTCCTGGAAACTCACCAACAACAAGCCTCACTCTTACGTGTCCGTCAGCAAGTCATCTTGGATGTCAAAGAAGCCATTCGGCAAATCGAAACCAACTACAAACGCATACGCACGAATCAAAGCGCCCGCCGACTCTCCGAAAAACAACTCAAAGCCGAAGAGGAGCGCTTAAACCTCGGATTAAGCACCACCCGTTTAGTGATAGAATTTCAACGGGACCTCCGAATTGCCCAGAGCAGAGAACTGCGCGCTATCCTCGACTATAATCAAGCCCTCTCCCGTCTCCGTCTCGTCACGGCCTCGTCACTAGATCATTACAATATTGAAGTTAAATAAACCCTCAGCATGTAGGAAGTTTCCTTAGACCCCCATAATTTTCGCCGCCTTAGCATACACCCCTCAGCTTTGGAGAATTGCCCTTGACGCCTTAAAATGATATCATGATATCATTAAGGAGGTTCTTATGGCACAACTCATCGTCAGAAACTTGGAAGAAGAAGTGAAAAACGGTTTGCGCCGTCGAGCGTCACAACATGGCAGAAGTGTCGAAGAAGAAGTCCGTGATATCCTCAGAAATGCCGTCAAGGTCGACGGCAAACGTCAGGCCGGACTGGGGTCAGAATTAAAGAAAATCTTCCAAGGCATTGGCCTCAAAAAGGAAATTCCCGAATTAAAAGGGAGCACTCCCAAGACCGCAGACTTTGAGTCATGATCATCCTGGATACCAATATTCTTTCCGCAGTCATGCGTGAAATTCCCGATCCCATCATCGTGGAATGGTTAGACTTGCAAGCCAGGGAATCCATCTGGACCACGGCTATCACAGTTTTTGAAATTCAGCTCGGATTATCGATATTAGAAAAAGGGAAACGCCTGGAACGACTAGAACAGACCTTTCAACTAGCTTTAAAGGAGATATTCGAAGGTCGTGTGTTACCCTTTGACGAAGCCTCGGCCATGGCGAGCGCGGATATTGCGGCAAAACGACGACGTAAGGGCATCACCGTGGACATGAGAGATACCCAAATCGCTGGGATCGCAGTAGCCAAACGAAGCACCCTCGCCACTCGAAACACCAAAGATTTCCAAGAATTGACGGTGCCGGTGATCAACCCGTGGGAGTAGAACGATGCCAAGAACGCTCCTAATTGCGCAGCAGCCTAAAGCCTAATGAGTACAAAGATTTCATCTCAGCACATGTTTCTGCCATGACACGAAAAGCCTTTCTGACCGTAGCTGTTCTCATCGTTGCCACGGGCGTTGGTCTGTATGCCTATCTCCCTGCGCTACAATCCGATTCCTCTGAAAAACAACCTCCGGCTACCGTTGAAGTCGTGCGCAGTTCGATTGACACACGGGTGTCGGAAACTGGAACGATCCAGCCTTCAAAAACGATTGAGATAAAGTCACAATTTTCCGGGGAAGTGGCGCAATTGTTTGTCTCAAACGGACAAACCATTAAAAATGGCCAACTCTTAGCCATTATTCGACAAGAATCCAGCCAGGCCCGCCAAGTGGCTCAGCTGCGGGCAGGCATTCAGGAAGAGCGCTTGAACGTAAATACCGCCCAGCGGGAGTTGGTCCGTACGCAATCCTTATACAGGAAAGGATTCGTTGCTCAACAAGCTTTGGAAACATCAGAGGATGACTATCAACGCGCGCTGGTCCGCCTTGAACTGGCTGAACGACAACTCTTATTGGCCTTGGGTGGCAATGAAGAACTATTCAAACGGTACCAAGAAAGCTCAACACAGAGCACCAGGCCTGAAGAGTTTCAGATTCGTTCCCCGACAGATGGCACCGTCCTGGAAATTCTCGTGAATGCCGGCGAGATAATCACGTCGGGAACCGCAACGTTCGGTGGAGGAACCGTTCTGATGAAAGTGGCTGACCTTTCACACATGATTGTCAAAGCCAAAATCAATGAAGTGAATATCCCTCGAGTGGGTATAGGCCAAGACGTCGATATTCGATTGGATGCCCTTCCCGGCCAAGTGTTCAAAGGACGCGTGGCCGCTATCGCGGCGCAAGGTGTCAAAGAGGAGAATATTGTGACCTACGACGTCACGATCGCCATTACAGAACCCAACAAAGCCCTCAAACCCATGTTAACCGCCAATGTCGATATTGTGACCAAGCGATTGAAGGATGTCCTCACAATCCCCCTTGAGGTGCTTCAGGTAAAAAATGGCGATGATGTTGTTGAAGTCCTGACCAATGGCACTCAAAAAAGGCAGAAGGTTCGTGTGGCCTTTCGAACGGATACCCAGGCCGTCATCACGAAAGGCCTTAATGAGCACGATCAGGTAGTCATCCCCACATTTACCCCTGCAACAGAAGACTGACGGCTATTCCGGCTCATCACCATTATGCTGATTACTTTAAGCCACATCCATAAAATCTTTACCACCGGCGAAGTAGCCGTTCATGCGCTTGATGACCTGAATATCGAGATTGAACAGGGCGAATTTGTCGCCATCATTGGACAGTCCGGCAGCGGCAAAACGACATTACTGGATATTTTGGGATGTTTGAGTCAGCCAACCAGTGGCGACTATTGGTTACATGGCGCCCATATCAACAAGCTCCCGGATGCTGAACTCACCACAATTCGTAATCGACAAATCGGGTTTATCTTTCAGACCTTTCATCTCTTGCCACGCAAAACGGCCATGGAAAATGTGGCACTCCCGCTCATGTATGCCAGAGCCACCCGCACACAACAACAGGACCGCGCCCGAGAACTCTTAACACGAGTCGGGCTTCAAGACCGGCTGAATCATCACAGC
>QJYE01000239.1 GCA_003235785.1 Nitrospirota bacterium | reverse complement strand
AGTCCTGTTGGTTGAAATCGAGAAGGTAAGATGTGCATGCTGCGATGTGCAATTTTCAGTCACGGTAACAGAAAATTTGAGATGGGGCAATGAAAATGAATGAATTCCTTGTGGTGTGTCGATGTCTTGTCATGGAAGATAAGGTACCGGGTTGATGCCGTTGCCGCATGTGATAAAGGAAAAAACTGAATGGTCGCATCGGCATGTAGTGCTTCATAAGCCCTATGGTGTGTTGTCGAAATTTACTGATGCCGAAGATCGTCCGACGTTAGCGGCGTATGTCAATGTGCCACATGTGTATCCTGCTGGTCGATTGGATATGGATAGTGAAGGATTGTTGTTGCTAACGTCTGATGGAGAGCTCGCAGCCCGCTTAACCTCGCCATCGTATAAGGTTCCCAAAACTTACTTGGTGCAAGTTGAGCGTATCCCGGACGAAGCGGCTCTTGGGCAATTGCGTCAGGGAGTCATGGTGAAAGGCAAGCGGACTCGTCCTGCTGTGGTCCATCTTCTACCCAAAGAACCTTCGGTCCATCCGCGCCCGGTGCCCATTCGTTTTCGAAAGTCGGTGCCGACGGCATGGTTGCAAATAGAAATCCATGAAGGCATGAATCGACAAATCCGCCGCATGACGGCTCAGATAGGGTATCCGACCTTGCGCATTATTCGCGTGGCCTTGGGTCCCATTCGATTGGGCTCACTCCTGCCAGGACAATGGCGCGAACTTCGAGAGGACGAGCTTCAGAGCCTGACGGCGAGCTCCCGCCCTCGATAGTGCTTCATTAAAGGTGACGCAAGTGGGATGGAATATAGAGTCGTGTAAAGCCCACAATTCCAGAAGATGGGAAAATTTCGGACTATTAGGGTTTTTACCTTGAACATTGTTGGTGGGCTAGGTAAAATGCCAACCGTTTTATTCACAATATTTAGGGTTGTGCCTTCAGGCGAGATACTACATATCAACTTTATCATGCGGTGTCGCCATTTTGTCTGGCAGGCTTAGGACAATCCCCCAAATCTTGTTTTGTATCCCAGCAACCTTCCTTGATAGTGACGATGCAAGGATTATCGCCCGGTGCTCATGATGAAGTTCGGTGGGGTCATTGTGTAAGGCGGCTAGGTTGCCGTTGGGGAAAAATCTATAATATGAGCTCTTTCTTTCAAACGTAAATGGAGATCTATTTAACATGGCAGTAACGATTATTTTGGCCCTCTCATTTCTGGGATTGGCGGTGGCATTTTACTACTCTTCAGCGGTTAACAAAATCCCCATTGATATGGGTGTCGAAGACAAGGACACCAGGCAGCGTTTGGCGAAGATCCATGGGGCGATTGCCACCGGGGCCATGGCCTTCCTGAAGCAGGAATATAAGATTATGGCTATTTTCATGGTGGTCTTTGCCGCGATCATCGCGGTCTTAATTGATGACCATCATACGGATTATGTGAATGAAGGGGTGTATACGGCCATTGCATTTATTTTTGGCGCACTTATTTCTATCGCGTCGGGATTCATTGGGATGAAGATTGCGGTGCAGGGAAATGTGCGGACGACCGTCTCGGCCAATAAATCGCTCTCTGAGGCCTTTAACGTGGCTGTACATTCAGGGTCCGTCATGGGTTTTGCCTTGGTCAGTTTAGCGGCATTAGGACTGCTTCTGATTTACCTTGGGTTGAAGAGCATCATGCCGGAACAATTACCAACCCATGTGTTGATGGAGGTCATTGCTGGCTTCGGGCTTGGCGGGTCTTCCATTGCCTTATTTGCTCGTGTGGGTGGCGGTATTTTCACAAAAGCCGCTGATGTGGGGGCGGATTTGGTGGGAAAGGTTGAAGCGGGAATTCCAGAAGACGATCCGCGTAACCCTGCGGTCATTGCCGATAATGTGGGTGATAACGTCGGTGATGTGGCCGGCATGGGAGCTGACTTATTTGGCTCCTGCGCAGAAAGCACCTGTGCCGCTATGGTGATTAGTGCTGTGGCCTTTTCCGGTATGGTCGATGCCTTGTTGTACCCGATACTGATCTCTGCTGTCGGGATTCCTGTGAGTCTCCTCACCTTGATGATGGTCAAGGTCACCTCAGAAGAACAAGTTGGTCCGGCCTTGAAAAAGATGTTGATTATCTCCAGTGCGCTGATGGCCGTCGTGATGTTCTTTGTGACCAAAGCCATGCTTCCGGATACCTTTGAAATTGGGGGAGTCGCCTATACGGATCTGAATGTCTATTTTTGCTTCCTGACCGGCCTCATTGCAGGGCTTGCAGTGGGGCTGATGACGGAGTACTACACTTCCCATGATTATGCTCCTGTGCGGGAAGTGGCTAAATCGTGCGAAACCGGTTCAGCCACGAATATCATTTTTGGCCTGGCCCTTGGCTATAAGAGTGCTGTGGGTCCCTATATCGCCATTGGCCTGGCAATCTACATCCCGTGGATGTTGGCAGGAATGTATGGTGTGGCGATTGCGTCTCTCGGGATGTTGGGAACCTTGGTGGTCGCGTTGACGATTGATGCCTATGGGCCGGTGTCTGATAATGCCGGGGGCATTGCAGAAATGGCAGGTATGCCAGAGCATGTTCGTAAGCGAACAGACGTTTTGGATGCTGCCGGGAATACCACGGCTGCTATCGGGAAAGGTTTTGCCATTGGTGCAGCCATTCTTACATCATTGGCGCTTTTTGCTGCCTTCCTCACCAGGGCCGATTTGTTGCTTAAGGAACAAAATGGGCCAGAATATGATTTATTAGGTAGCATTAATTTGCTCGATCCCCTGGTCTTTACGGGTTTGTTTATTGGCGCGGTGTTGCCGGCTTATTTCTCTGCTATGACGATGAAGTCTGTGGGATCGGCGGCCTTTGAGATGATTGAAGAAGTTCGTCGTCAGTTCCGCACCATCCCAGGACTTATGGAAGGGAAAGCCGAGGCGGATTATGCGCAATGTGTCGCTATTTCGACGAAGGCGGCGCTGAAGGAAATGGTTGCCCCAGGCATTCTGATCATGGGGACCCCTCTGGTCACAGGTTTCTTGTTTGATATTCAAGCGGTAGCCGGGGTCCTCGCGGGGTCTCTTGTTGCTGGCGGCGTCATCGCCATTTCTTCGTCCAATAGTGGGGGCGCTTGGGATAATGCTAAAAAATATATTGAGGCTGGAAATCTTGGCGGCAAGGGGACCGAGACGCATAAAGCAGCCGTGGTTGGAGATACTGTAGGAGATCCGCTTAAAGATACTTCAGGCCCGTCACTCAATATTCTGATTAAGCTTTCGGCCATTCTTTCCCTGGTGTTTGTACCATTTTTTGTCCAGTACGGTGGTTTGTTGGTCCGGTAACTTTACCGAAAAATTTTGATCAATATCCGACATTTATTTTTATCCGGCATGGGGCATAGAGTTGGTGATCATGTTGCAGAGCATGATGCCCCTGCCATGAGTGAGCATGGTACGGTATTCATTTTTTTACCTCTTTATTTTTCCGCCTGTTGTCTAGTTATTCCTTCATTCATTCATTCATTTCCGTTTTCATCCCTTGTGCGGGACGCGGGCAATTTTTTTGAAAATGGTCGCGCATCCGCATATATGATCTTTTAACAAGTATGCATGTTGTTCCAAGATCTCTCATGTGCTGAAGCTCTTTCTTGACAGGGCGGCTAGTTTGGTCCTCTAAGCCTTTTTTGGGAAATCTTTGGCATTGCTGAGAGAGCGTTGGATTGGGAATCTGAGGGTTCGTCCGTTGAGAGACGGAGACTCTTGTTACGCCTTGGGACTCAGGAAGAATGGTCATATAACGGGCAGGAAAGGAACGACTAATTTATGGATAGACCAAGTCGACCAGACAAGTCGATCCTCCCCCCAATGGGTGAGCCCCAAGGGGTTCAGATGGAAGATATGGAAATGCTCATGCATGTGATTTCCCATGATCTTCGTGCTCCCATTGTCACCATTCAAGGCTTTTGTCAGGAGCTCACTATGACGTGTGATCGACTGAAGGAGTTATTTGAAGAAGAAGCTATGTCAGATGCGGTACGAGAACATATGAATCCTTTAATTACGCAAGATATTCCAGAGGCGGTGCGGTTTATTCGAGCGGGGGCCGATAGTGTGAATGCGGTCACATCCGGGATTCTTCGATTTATCAGACTCGGCCAAATGGCTATTCAATGGGAACGCTTGGATGTGAATCATGTGATGATGGGTATTGCCTCTTCCCTGGAATTTCAACTAAAGAAAAAGCAGGTGACCTTAGATATCGGAGATCTCCCTGATTGTATGGGAGACCATGTCTTAGTCACGCAGGTATTTGCCAACTTAATCGATAACGCTCAAAAATATCTTGAGCCGTCACGCTCTGGAGAAATCACGATTTCCGGGAAAACGGTGAATGGATGGGCCGTCTATGCCATAACGGATAATGGCATTGGTATTTCTCCGGAGGATCTTTCCCGGATTTTTCAGGTGTTCCACCGCTTGCCTCCTAAACAAGAAAAAGGAGAAGGGGTTGGATTAGCCATAGTGCAGCGGATTATTGATCGGCATCAGGGAAAGATTGAAGTTGAATCTTTACCGGGGCAGGGAACAACTTTTCAGGTCTATCTCCCACGAGCCATTGATGTTGAGTAAGGAGGACATCATGAATCCTGACACGACGGTATTGATCGCAGAGGATGATGACGGCCATGCGGCGCTCATTGAGAAAAACCTTCGACGGGCTGGGATAGAAAAGCCTTGCCACCGTTTAAGGGATGGGCAGGAAGTCTTGGACTATCTGCTAGGTTCTGGCGATATTCCACAGGGAAAAATCGGGCATCGATATCTCTTGCTTCTTGATATCAATCTTCCACGGGTTAATGGGATTGAAGTCTTGCGTGTGCTGAAAGAGCATGCGGTGTTGAGAAAAATTCCAGTCCTGATGCTATCCACAACCGATAATCCTCAAGAAGTCGAAGCCTGTCATTCCATTGGATGTAATTTTTATCTGACCAAACCCACCGAGCCTGAAACCTTTGCTCAGGCGATAATCTGTTTGGGCTCATTTTTAGGCATTGTGACCGTTCCGATGATTCGCCTAAGTACGCAGACCACCGTTTCCCTGAATTAAAGAGCGGACTCGGACTATCGTTGCGTTAAAACAGGGATGTGAAAAATGGGACGTCGTAGTCAAAGGGAAGCGGGAGGAGTGAGGTGTGCATTGACCCAGTGACGGTACCTGGTCTTTCCTGAGTCACGAGTCTCTTGGGTGCGGCGGTGAAGGAATCGTTACCGGTGTCGCCGCCGAAGGCTGGACCACTGTGGGTGGGGTTTTTCTGTCTTTCTCTGAGAGGGCAGACTATTTTTGCCTTTATAGTTCCATCCTAAGGCCCGTAAAATTCGACTCACATGATCGGGATGATATTTTACGCCAAAGGACCGGCGAATTACGGTGCCAACATGACGACATGTCCATTGGTCGGCTCGCACATTGGCGGCTCTGGGGCCTCGTTGGAGAATGCAGAGAAGATCCTGTCGTTGTTTAGCCGAGAGGCGTGATGGTCGCCCAGTGTGGGGTTTGGCATTGAGCGCTTTTTTCCCTCCTGTTTCAAGTGCATCTTTCCAGCGCTTTACAGAAGATGGCGCGGCCCCAATCGAGCGGGCAACCTCTCGAATCCCTTGGCCCTTGGCTAACATTTTAGCAGCCAGTCGGCGTCTTGCTTCTAACTTTTCTGCACTACCCTTCGGTCTCATACAAACATTCATCGGAGAGCGAGGGAATCCACTTGAGCAAAATTTCTCTGTGAGCCAAATGAATTTTTACGACGGTATTTACGAGAGAAACAGGCACAAGAATGTTGGCAGAGAGAGAAAGAAAGTGTGGCGTGGGATCGCAGAATGAGGGAGCAGGAGATTCCTTGTCTTCCAGAAATGAATTGAGAGCTTTGGGGGAAAAAGTGGGAATGGGAATGTTGAATAATTGCGATTTCAATGGGCGAATAGGCAGAGGGTCGTGTTGCACATCAAAGGTTTTGGGTCGGTTCAAAAAAGTCCGTTCAGCAAGGTCACAGCCTTTTTTGGGCGCGTAGCGGACTCATAGTACGTGAGCACGAAAAACTGGCGAGAACGCCG
>QJYE01000075.1 GCA_003235785.1 Nitrospirota bacterium | reverse complement strand
CATGAGATACCCCCTTGTGACAGGATGAATGTGCTCCTCAATGGATGTGTTTCGATAAGTATGCCATAACGACCTACCGTAGGAAACAAGATGTGGAAAAGGAATATTTTCAACATCAGGGGGATGGTATTGAAAAAAACGACGGCATGATGAGTCTTCCTGAATCTGGATCAGGCTGTCTCATCCCTTGTAGAGACGTGTCGGTGAGACGTCTATGCCTTATGACGTTGAAACGCCCAAGAAGTGAGCGATATTGCCATACAACGAATGAAAAAAATGCAGAGCCGATATCAAGGGGACCACGCAGTATCGCCTGAAGGGAAATCGATAAAAACTGCGAGGCAGGTTACCGTGCGGATGGACAGCTGGGAGGCCCTTGGCAGGTGAAGGGTGGAGGGCCAGTCCAACGGGGGACTATCGGAGGAATACCCAGGGTACATGCGACCTCCATGGCTGGTGCGGGATGGTCCACCAACACGAAATGGACTCCTCGGTCGAATAAATCTCCCAACTCTCGTCTCAACGCGCTTCTGTCTTCATTGCTGAGCCATGAGTAATTCACTCGTACGCCCGATTGCTTCAACCGGTCGATTGTCCCAAGATCCGGTTTGCCACGGAGGAAGGAGAGCTGAATAAATTCATCACAGGAGTCGATGGTGGTGTCGACGTATTGGCCACGGAAGATTTGCCGACTCATGTTGGCAACCAAACTTGCTGTGCCGGACTGTTCTGCCACGCGGCGTATGGCGAGGTCGGTCTCGTCGCGTGCGCCGAAGATGACCTGGTCGAAACGATGCGCGTTGGCCACGGTTTGGGCAATGAGCCGTCCAAGCAGGGGATTGTTCTCTTTGATATCGACATTAATCCAAATATTCTGTGGCATGAGCGCAAGGGCCTCTTCGAAGGTGGGAATCCGTTGTCTCTCGGTTTCTCCCGTGCAAGAGGTGAATCTCAGGCTCTGGACTTCGGCGAGAGTCGCCTCTGAGATGTGTACGGTCTGTCCATTCTCACCCGTGACACGATCATCATGGGCGACGACCAACGCTCCGTCTGCCGTGGCACGCACGTCGAGTTCAATCTGGTGAACGCCTTGACAGATGTCCTGCTGAAAGGCCCCAATCGTATTCACGGGACATCCCAGTAGCCCACCGCGATGGGCCGAAATTCCGCGTTCAGGCAGGTCCCTGGTGGTGGAGTGTGAGATTGCGCAGGTACCCGGGGTCACGGAGTGCGAGGCACATCCCAGCCACAACCCCATACTTGCGAATGCGAGGCCCAGTCCCTGCCACGTGAGTAAGCCGGAATTTCTGGACATGGTCCCTCTACAGGCGCGGCTAATCGAGTTGGACCCCTTGGCAGAGTTGCGCAAACGTTGCATCCTCTTCCATGGTCCATTCGGCTCGTGGTTGCTTCATCATGGCGCGACACCATCCGACCGGGCCAAATCCGGCGAACGTTACCTGCATGGCTTCCTTCATGATGCCAGGATGTTTGGCAAGGTCGGTGCATTGGGCCCCCATAATCCTTCCCGATGCTTGCATCTGTTTTCCGACCGTATTGAAGCGAACTTGAAAGTCTTGAAAGCGTCGTTGGATGAGTTCATCAAGTCTTTTGGCCTCTTGAAGGGAGGTGGGCAGGGGCATGGATTGTCTGGTCTCCGCATCGGCTACCAGTTGATCAATATGTGTGTTAATTGTGCGGCACACGTTTCTCACCTCGGCCGTTGGGGTGTCCTCTGTCACCTTCAAGGGCGCAAACATTAATCTTTCAAAATTATTGAAGGCCGCCGTAAGAAAAGAAAGATAGTCGTCTGGTGTGGTAGCTGCGGAATCTGTGAATGGAGTCTGGCGAACATGTTCTGAGAGAGAACCCACGTCGTGGTTCTGTGCTCGAGTCCGTTTGAGTAGGTCACCCTGGTTTTGACTCGTGAAAGATTCCTGAGTCGAAGCGGGTTGTGCGAAAGCCGCCATGGGCAGGTTGGCAAGTAAGGTGAGTAGAAAAAAGAATGAAAGGGGTCGCATGATCTCAAGCCTCCAACGACGAATTGATTGCAGAAAATAATACACAATACCAGCCCGCGGTTAGTTGTTCAGCATGGCCACCGGAACCTCACCCATCATCGGCATCAGCAAGGCAAGAATCACCGCTTGCACCAGCCAGCCAACCAGACAGACTCCGAGGGCCCGATAGGTGCTCTGGTAATCCAGAGCCTGTCGCACGGCAATCACCATCGCGACGAGTATCCATATACTCGCTAGAAGATTGACGATCATCGATAGGCCGGGAATGATGGCAAACACACGAATCAGTCCTGGGGAACTTGAAAAACCGATAGTCCGGAGTAATTCCCCATAATCAGCACGAGTGTGAGGTTCTGGCAGAAGTTTTGTGCCGATGACGTAAGTCAAAAACGCCCAGATATACCAGCCCAGCAAGGATCCGATGGTGCCGATCAGTAATCCTATCAGCCCGGCTTCCTGCATAAATCCTATGCCACCGGCCAGACTGGAAAGGACAACAACGCCTGTCGCCTGGCCCATGGCACCCTTGTCGGCTTCCACCTCTTCGTACACGTTGACGTCGAGCTTGGCTGCGCGAATCATGCGATCTACAAATGGAGTCATCAGGGTTCCTTTCGTTCACAAGGGATAACAGTCAGGCGAATGGAGAAAGATTGTGCCCGAGTGGACGATGAGAAGCAATTGGGGGAGCACAGGGGATTGAGGACGAAAAGGGGGGCATGAGAGAGGCACCCTTCCGATGAATGGTGATGAACCTGAGCCAGGTTGATTCTGATAAGGAGTCGGTGACAATATGGGCCTTCTTTTTTTCCATAATGACGGATGATCATGTTGTTCAGGCCCGTGGGGTTTGTTGCCTTTATTTATTCAATCACCAATAGCCAATAGGATGTCACATGAGCGAAGAACAGAAGCCCGTTTTTTTCATAGAAAAAATCTATGTGAAGGATTTGTCCTTAGAAGTCCCCCATGCACCCCATATTTTTCTTGAGCGTGACGCACCAAACGTTCATGTAGAGTTAAAGACTCAACATACTTGTGTGGAGGAAGGATTGTATGATGTTTCCTTAACGGTGACGGTCACGGCCAAGGTCAAGGAAAAGGTGATGTTTATCGTGGAGGTGGAACAAGCGGGAATTTTCCGGATACGCCATGTCTTGGAAGCGGAAATGGCTTCGGTGCTCGGTGTTGGTTGTGCAAATATTCTCTTTCCCTATGTACGGGAAACGGTGTCTGATGCGGTGACACGGGGAGGGTTCCCGACCGTCATGCTCAACCCGGTGAATTTCGACGCATTGTATCAGCAGCAGCAACAAAAGACGGACGCCGATTCGGGGTCAACAATCCACTGAGCCGGCCTAATTCCCCCAACCCGGGTTCAGTGAAAGCCTGGGAACTGTTAAGAATGACTGAACCAGCAGGCACGGATCATTAATGGTGCAGACGATGATCCTAAAAACTTCAGTTAGTGGGTTCACATTCCTTCGAAGGCCACGTTTCGCAGGCGCTCGGGGCATGGCACGGCAGGGACCTCCGCTCACTTAGGCTTTCCGAGCCTTTGCCGAAAGATCTGTGCCCAGGAAGAGCTAAGGCCGTGTGCGGTCTAGAGAATAAATACGCTGAAAATACGCTAAAGGCTTCGATTAAAACTAAGCCGAATTCAACAAATGATTGGATGAGAGAACGTGTCGAGACATGGTGTGTTCAACCTGAGCGTTTCGAAGAGAGAGGGAGACGAGAGCGGGGGATGAACGACAAAGAGGAAGGGACCCATACCGGTTGCTGTCAACACGGGGCCGAGGTACAGTCACGCTCAGCATGCGAGGCCAAATGGGAAAACCGATAAAAGGAATCATCGCAGTCGTTCTGATAATGTGGTGTGTAGGGTGCGGCAGCCCGGTCTTTATCACCCAAGCCATTGAAGATGAGCCAAGTCTACTCGTGGGCTTGGCACGCTATCATGATGAGGCAGAAGCCACGGCCATTCGGCATGATCACCCCGTGGAATGGTCAATAGCTGACCTGGAGGCCATTCTGAAACGACTGGTTATTCAAGAGGGAGGGGGGCTTATGGATGGGTCCAGGTCACCGAAAGCGGTCTTCACCCCGGAAGACCTCACCCACCTGATCCCGGCTTTGCAGCACACCTTCAGAATGGCCCGTCCCTCGGACTGGATCGTCTTTGCCGTATGGGGGGAGTCAGAACACACACAGGGCCTCGAGGTCACGTCAGGTGGCCTCTTTCTCCAAGACCAGCAGTTACACATTCTTCTCGCCAATCACCGGGAACGAATCTCCTCTGAAGAGGGTATTCAAGCCATCCACAACAACCCTTTTCACGCTTTCAGAGATATAAAGCGGAATCTGCTGTTCTATCCCACCAGCGTTGTCATGGCATCACGAAACAATTGGATCATGAGTGGATTCGAAGCTCCGGTGAGTGAACTCATTCTGGACTACCAAGCCCTCCTGGCCGTAAACGGACCAGAAATACCAAGCGAAACAGAGCGGATCCCCGCCTCAGAAATCCCCAAGACAGACCCCAGTACTGCCCGCACCAACGACGACGCCCTGGGCACATTGAAGGAAGAAATCTCCACCCTCAAAGAAGAAATCTCGCGCCTCAAAGAACAAATCAAGCCACAAGCGAAAGACGGCACGTCAACAAACATCCCTTGATCCACCTCCACCGTCATCTCTGCATGTTGTAGAACCTGCTCATGCAGAGACGTTGGCAGGGAGGGGGGCATTCTGATCCATTCGAAGCAGACTATCTTGAGCCAGGCCGACGAGCTTAAGACAAGGGACCCGCGAAGGATCTGTGCCCCACGCGAAACCACCTCGAGTCAGCGAAATCCCATCCTAGTCGTCCTGCCCGCAACATGTTGAAGGCCGTTCCTTCTTTGAGGGGGATGATTTTGCGTTGGGTGCGCTGATGCCTTTTCACAAGTCTATACGCATGCCTGACCAAAAATACTCGAATTTTTTACGCTGAGGGAGATTTATTATTTAGGCGTATTGGAGTAGAATCCGGTGTGCTTAAGCGATCCGGCTTACTAAAACTTTCCTTGTTAACACTTAACAGGTAAGAGGAGACGAATCTATGGAAAAGCCATCTAAAAACTCGAAAAAAACACCAGCGAAAAGCCCGACAAAAACACCAGCGAAAAAGCCAACCAAGGCAACTGATGCCGGTAAAACGCAGCCAAAGTCAAAAGCCGCTCCTAAACGAAAGGTGGCTTCGGGTAAAACACGCACTTCACAAAATGATATTGCTTCCGCATCAACAGAAGCAGAATCTCAACAAAGGTATTATGAAGATCTTGGTTCACGGCTTGCCGAGAGGGCGTATGAACTCTATGTACAACGAGGCTACAAACATGGACATGATTTAGAGGATTGGCTCGAGGCTGAACGGCAAATCCTTCCGAAGGAAATGTTTGAGCGGTAATAAGGTGAGTCGAAAACACCGGTGATGGGTGAAATCATGCCATCAGTTAAAACCGTGCGTTCCGTTTTTCCTCTGATACACCAATCGATTGTAATGGGCACACCAGCGATAAGAAGAAGCCTGCGAGAGTAGATTAGTAAGGAAAGGGGATGGGTGTTGAAGCGACTGATGTAAATTCTTGCCTATCCTTTAATTTTACAAAAAATCCTGCCTGGAGTCGGCTTCCCTGATCATCCTAAACCGGCAGGTGGCCGGCCTTCAACCCTCATTTTGTTAGCCCCGCAGGTCGTAGAGCCTGTCCCTGTATAGTTGGCAGGTGGAATCCATCTTATTTCCCCGAATGTCCTCCTGAGCAGCAGCGAAGGATCTTTGCCCCGCCCAACCGACATAAGTTTTACAAAATCTAATAATCATGCCTGACCCCAATTCGAAAATCGAAAATATTACAAACTAGGGGAGGAGTCCGAAAATTGACTGGCGTCAATTAAGACGCCCTTGTGTTCAAATGGTAGTCGTAGGCCTTGAACATGAACCACACCGTTGACAAGGTAG
The DNA here is from genome assembly GCA_003235785.1 of Nitrospirota bacterium. Classification (GTDB taxonomy): domain Bacteria; phylum Nitrospirota; class Nitrospiria; order Nitrospirales; family UBA8639; genus Nitrospira_E. Next base: position 78 of record QJYE01000075.1, on the reverse strand, counting down.
GTCAGGTTTTGGTCCTGGCGAAACTTGAGGAGTTGGCGCACCACGTCGAGGGTGGATGTGGTGGTCTCGACGGAAATC
>QJYE01000543.1 GCA_003235785.1 Nitrospirota bacterium | reverse complement strand
GTTCGAGAGGGTCGTATTCCCAATTGGTTGACGTTTTCTCTCGCAGGCTTTGGCATTGGGGCGCACAGCTGGATGTATGGCTTTGACGGTTTCTTGTTCAGTCTCGAAGGTCTGGCCATCGGGTTAGCCTGCTTAATGTTTTTTTATGTCAAAGGGGGGATGGGTGCAGGAGATGTGAAATTGCTTGGAGCCATCGGCACGATCCTTGGCCCAGGCCAAGTGGTGTTTGCATTTGCCTTCGCAGCCATGTTGGGGGGGCTCTATAGCCTTGCGCTGTTGTTTAGTCAAGGTGGCCTGCGACATGTCTGGGATCGGTTGTTTCTTATTCTTTCGACTTTGAGGGTGACTCATACTGCACCGGTTGTTGATGGTCATCAATCTTCACCGGAACCAAAATTGCGGTATGCCCTGGTTTTAGGGCTGGGGACCGTGATCGCACAAACGTTGTTCTATTATGGTGTGTTGTGACTCGCATATGCATAGCAGTCTGCGGTTTAAACATAAACGATGTGACAAGATTCTTTTCGTTGACTATTAAGAATGCTCATTCTCATCCGATATGCGGAGTAGATGGGTTGAGTCAGCAAGATTTATGGGCATGAATACATTCGGCGGACTAGATTCGGTGAATACGTAGGAGGAAGTCTTATGGGACAAAAACGTCCACTTGTATTTTTAGGGATTGCGATGGGAATCGCCCTTGTGACCACGTACATGGTGTATCAATGGTTGCAAGGCCAGCGGAAATCTGATGTTGCCGCGCCGGAGGTTGTGATGGAGGGTGTGAGTGTGGCTGTGGCAAGTGCCGACATTCCTTGGGGAACACCTCTCGAGGGAAAAACGGTTCGCGTCGTCATGTATCCCGAAGACGGGGTCCCGGCGGGACATTTTAATGATCAGGATTCTTTGACCGGACGGGTCGTGTTGACGAACCTGAAGAAAAATGAACCAATTTTAGAGTCAAAATTGGCCCCCATTGATCTTAAAACGGGCGGAGTATCCGCCGTTATGGATCCCAGTAAACGGGCGATGGCCGTGAAAGTCAACGAAGTTGTTGGGCTTCCTGGATTTGTGCAGCCGGGCGACCGGGTCGATGTGATGGCGACGTTTGCGGATCCCAGGGGTAAGAAGAGCTCGAGTGGTGGTAGGGAGGAAGTCACGAAAGTGGTTCTCGAGAATACCCTGGTGTTGGCAATCGATACTCAAATGGAGAGAGCCACAGGAGAGGAAAAGCCTGTTCCTGTGAAAGTCATTACGCTGGAAGTGTCGATGGAAGAAGCTGAAAAGTTGGCTATGGCCGAAAATGGCGGAAAATTACGTTTGGCCTTACGGAGTCCGCTCAATCCTGAGGTGAAGAAAACGAAGGGTGCGGACTTTAAGGATTTGATGAGTTCCCACCAACTCATCCCTCCACGGCCTAAAGTGGTTCGCCGGCCTGAAAACCAGGTTGAGGTGATCAACGGGACGAATCGCAAAACGATGAAATTTTAAGAGGGTCGTCGATGGTGACGCGATGATCGTGATGAAAGGCAATGTTATGAATCAAACTCATGGTTTTCCATTCAGGAGCATCTTGATGGCTCTGGGTATGGTCCTGGCAGGCTATACGGGAGCCTGGGGAGAAGGTCTCACCACTCAGGCAGTTCAAGTTAATGAGCTCCAAAGTCTCCGTCTGGCGGTTGGAGAGTCAAAAATCGTGGAAACAGAGGCACCGTTTAAGCGGGCCTCGGTTGCCAATCCTGACGTGGCGGATCAAATTGTTCTCTCCCCGAAACAAATTTATCTTGCCGGGAAGGTCGCTGGGACGACGACCTTAACCTTATGGGGAAAAGATGGGCAGGTGGCCAATGTCTTCCAGGTCCGGGTGTCTCCCGATGTGACCCGCTTGAAGGAGCAGATTCATACGATGCTCCCTCATGAATCCGGCATTCAAGTGATGAGCAGTCACGATCACATTACCCTGGCAGGCAATGTGTCAAATATGGAGTCCTTGGCAAAAGCGTTAACCCTGGCCGAGCCCTACGCCCCTGAAAAAATCATCAATCTCATTCAGGTGGGTGGTGTGCAACAGGTGATGATGGAAGTCAAAATTTCCGAAATGCAGCGTGGACTGCTGAAGCGGCTAGGAGTGAATTTTTCACGCCAACAACTTGGACATCGAGATTTTACCGTTGGGCTCTTGAATAAATTGTCGAGTTCGGAACAGAACGCCGATACCGGGTTCCTGGATACTATTATTTCGTCGACCGCTACGGCCTTTCTGGGATTTAATATTGGAAACGATGCGTGGACGGTGGTTCTGGATATGTTGAAGCAACATAACTTGTCGAAATCCTTGGCCGAACCGACTTTGATTGCCGAGAGCGGGCAAGCGGCTGAATTCCTGGTTGGTGGGGAGTTTCCCATTCCTATTCCGCAGCAACTTGGCCAGGTAACGATTAAATTCAAAGAATTCGGGGTTGGATTGAAATTTACGCCAACGGTTCTTTCGGAGGGACGGATTTCCGTGATTGTGAACCCGGAAGTGTCAGAATTAGATTTTTCCAATGGCATTGTGACGCAAGGGTTTCAAATCCCAGCGTTGACAACCCGACGGGTTAAGACCGTGGTGGAATTGGGCGATGGCCAAAGTTTCGCCATTGCAGGGCTCCTCCAAGACAATATCAAGGAAGTGGTGGCGAAATACCCATTCCTAGGGGACATTCCTGTTTTAGGAGCGTTATTCCGGAGCACCACTTTCCAAAAAAATGAGACAGAATTGATTGTGATTGTGACCCCTCATTTGGTGAAACCTTTGAACATGGTGAAGCAAACATTACCTACGGATCATTATTTGGAACCCAATGATTTTGAGCTGTTGTTGATGGGATATGTGGATGGAGTGTATCCAGAGCCAAACGTGGCGAGGCCGACCGAGGGCTACACTTTTAAGCAACCAAGCGTGGCCGGGAGAATGCCTTTTCGTAAAGGTGGGATGGAAGGGATGTTTGGTCATCTGGCCCCATAAGGAAATTTGATGAAAAAGGAGCATATCATGCAACGCCAATCAATTGTGAAATCGGCAGGTCTGATCGGCTTGATTCTAGTGATGACAGGCTGTGGAGTGTGGCCGTTCATGCCAGAGGAGAATGGATATCGGCCTCAGGCGATGGGGAAAAGTGATCAGGTCTTCTGGCCGTGGGCACCTCAGCCTGTTCATTTAAATGAGGACTTTGGGATTCCCTACCGACAGGCTCTCGAAAATCAAATCGTGAATCCGGCGTCTTCAAAAAATATCGATCCCATTCCTGGAGCCGCTGATTCCCGAGCGCTGCAAAATAGTCTGACTCGCTATCAGGCTATGTTTCAAAGTCCGCCGTATTCCGATTTTAAACTGGGTAGTGGCTCGAGTAGTAGTGGGTCAACTGGGAACAAATCTAGCGGGACGGGGGCAGGAGGAACGAAGAAATGAATGATAAAACTTGGAAACCAAAACGTGTAGGTGGAGATTCGTCAAGCGCCCCCTCCGGCGTGCCGGTCATTGAGCTTTCTATTCGCTCTACGGAATGTCAGGCGAACCTTGAAAATATGATTCGGGAGATTGAGGGTGTTCGACTCAAGGATAGTCAGGAGGCTGCGGTGCCGGCATTGATCATTATGGAACTCGAAGACAATCCGGAAGACACGTTTGCCCTTATTCGAGAGATGGGGAAATTACACAAAGGAACGGAAATTTTCTTAACAACTTCCAGACTGGATTCGAACATTTTATTGGAAGCGATGCGTGCGGGGGCTAAAGAGTTTTTGGCGCAACCCCTCAAAAAGCAGGAAGTGGTTGATGCGATTGCCCGATTTTTGGAACGGGTCTCAGCTCACGTGAATCAGGGAGAGGGTCAACGAAAACCGGGGAAGATTCTCGCCTTCTTTGGAGGGAAAGGTGGGGTAGGCACGACGAGTATCGCGGTGAATGTGGCTGCAGCCATCAAAGCCTTACCCAACAACCCGTCGGTGGTCTTAGTGGATGTGAACCAGCATGGTGGAGATCTTCCTCTTTATCTCGATCTTCAACCGATTCATAGCTTCCGGGATATTGCGAACGATCTGTCTCGATTAGACCAGGCGTTTCTTCTTCGTGTGCTCACCAAAACCGACTGGGGTATTCAGGTGCTCCCTTCGGGGTATGACGACCTCAGTACTGGTCGATTAAGTCCGGATTGTGTGGAGGCAACTCTTCGCCTTCTTCACGCGAACTTTGATTATGTCATCCTCGATTGTGGACACGTGTTGGATTTGACGACGAAAAAAGCCTTAGAAATGGCGACCTGGATCTTGGTGGCGTCCACCTTGATGGTTCCTGTCGTCCATCGAACTAAGCGGATTTTAGATTTGTTGCGCGGATCGGGATTTCCTCATAAAAAAATTCGTTTAGTGATGAATCGGTTTTTATCTGCTGAACAGGATGTGTTGAAAGAGACCGAGGACATTTTAAAAGAAAAAGCCTTCTGGCTTTTCCCGAACGATTATCCCTCGGCGAGTCAATCTGTGAATAGTGGGAAGGCGTTGATCGATGTGGCTCCCAGATCGGCAGTGGCCAAATCGTATCGGGATATCGCCAATTTGTTGGATGACCAAACTGGACAACAGACTCGTAAAGGATCTGTGCTCGGTTGGTTGAATCCATTTAAAAGCCGAAGCCCTCAAGCGTCGACGACTGCAACCTAACAAATAATGGGATATTTCATTCAGGGTGTAAAAAACTATGTATGATTCTAAATGGAATGAAGTCGGGGCTGGTCCGGAACATGGGACATTAGATTTAGGGCCATTGAAGGAGCGCCTTCATCGAGAAGTGATTGATGCCTTAGATTTGACGATTGTCGCCAAGTTGGATGACGAGCTTTTAAAGGTAGAGCTGACCAAGCTTGTCAATGAACTCCTAGAGAAGGAATCCATTCCTCTCAGCATGAAGGAGCGAGAAGTCTTAATCACTGATATTCAACATGAAGTGATGGGGCTTGGCCCGTTGGAACCGTTAGTTCAAGATCAAACGGTCAATGATATTTTGGTCAATCGATGTGATCAAATTTATGTGGAGCGAGCTGGGAAGCTGCAACTGACTGATGTGAAGTTTCGTGATGAAAACCATCTTCGGAAAATTATTGAAAAGATTGTTTCGGCTGTTGGTCGAAGAATTGATGAGTCGTCTCCGATGTGTGATGCGAGATTGCTTGATGGATCACGCGTGAATGCCATTATTCCTCCTTTGGCATTGGATGGTTCATCTATTTCCATTCGTAAATTTTCTAAAGATAAGCTGCAAATTTCAGATTTGATTGAAAAGCGTTCTTTGACTCCGGAAATAGCCGAACTCTTGCGAGGTATTGTTGAGGCCAGGTTGAATATTTTGATTTCCGGAGGAACGGGTTGCGGAAAAACAACCATTCTGAATATTTTGTCGAGTTTTATTCCTGACGATGAACGGATTGTGACCATTGAAGACTCCGCGGAGTTGCAATTACGTCAGGAGCATGTGGTTCGATTGGAAACTCGTCCCCCCAACGTGGAAGGACGGGGTGAAGTGACTCAACGGGAGCTTGTGAAAAATTGTTTGCGGATGAGACCCGATCGCATTGTGATGGGTGAGGTACGAAGCGGGGAATGTTTAGACATGCTTCAGGCCATGAACACGGGTCATGATGGATCATTGACAACCATTCATGCCAATACGCCACGAGATTGTCTGACTCGCGTCGAGACATTGGTGGCCATGGCTGGCTTGAATTTGGCCACGAAAGCATTACGTCATTATATTAGTTCGGCGATCGATGTGGTATTGCAAATGACCCGTTTGTCTGATGGTTCTCGGAAGATGACAAGTTTGTCAGAAATCGTAGGAATGGAAGGTGAGACCATTACTTTGCAAGAAATTTTCCTCTTTCAACAGACCGGTCTGGATACACAGCGAAAAGTTCATGGCGTTTTTAAGGCCTCTGGGGTTCGGCCAAAGTTTGTTGAACGCTTTAAGGCGTTGGGTATCTCCTGCGATCCCAGCATTTTCGACCCGGAGAAAATTTATGAAGTCTAAGCCCAGCCTCTCACGATTTTCCTCTTACTCGATGTTCTCGTGTG
>QJYE01000471.1 GCA_003235785.1 Nitrospirota bacterium | reverse complement strand
CCCACACGTTGGATTGAAATATTAGAAACCATTCAAGAGCAGGGCGCTTCCTATGGAACGAGCTTCATCGGGAAAAGCAAACGCATTATTCTGGAGTTTGTTAGTGCGAATCCAACTGGCCCTTTACATGTCGGGCATGGACGAGGCGCCGCGATGGGCCAGGCGATTGCTTCGCTCTTGTCTGCTACGGGCTTTGACGTTTCCCGAGAATTTTATATTAATGATGCCGGTCGACAGGTTCAGTTATTAGGACGGTCGGTTTATGCACGTTATCGAGAATATTGGGGAAAGGAAGTAGCCTTTCCTGAAGATGGGTATCATGGAGACTATATCCGAGCTTTAGGGGAAACTGTCGCCTGCACCCATGGACAGACATTATTGGAGAACTCGCCAGAATTGGCCGAAACAATTTGCGCTCAAGTGGCCAGTCAGATTCTGTTAGATCGCATTAAGGATGATCTGGCCACCTTTGGAGTTCAGTTTGAGACGTGGTTTAGTGAGGCGTCACTACATGCTCAAGGACTGGTTCAGGCGACGTTGGATGAATTGATGGAGCGAGGCCTGGTGAAGGAAGAAAACGGAGCCTGGTGGTTTCGTTCTTCGGCTTTTGGTGATGAAAAAGATCGAGTGGTCAAAAAACAGGATGGAAGCTATACCTATTTGGCTGCGGATATGGCCTATCATCGTGACAAATTGGCACGGAAATTTGATACCCTCATTAATATCTGGGGCGCTGACCATCACGGATATATTCCTCGAATGGAGGCCACCGTACAGGCTTTTGGCCGCGAGAAAGAGTCGCTAAGGGTCGTGTTAGTGCAAATGGTGAACTTACTGCGAGGAACGCAGAAGATTGAGATGTCCAAACGGACCGGAGAATTTGTGACCCTTCGTGAGGTGGTCGAGGAAGTTGGATCTGATGCGGCGAAGTTTTTCTTTTTAATGCGGCGGGCTGATTCTCATTTAGACTTTGATATAGAATTGGCGAAGCGACAGTCTTCGGATAATCCGGTCTATTATGTGCAGTATGCCCATGCCCGATTAGCGAGTGTGTTTCGAATGGCCCATGAGCGCCACGTGCCGCTCTCGTCTATTCAGGATGTTGATCAGACGTTACTGCTTCAGGAGGAAGAATTAGGGCTCATCAAAATGCTGGCGCAATATCCCTTGATCATTGAAGCCAGTGCCCTGGCGTTAGAGCCCCATCGTGTAACGTTTTATCTGCAAGAGCTTGCAGCACAATTTCATTCCTATTACAACAAGAATCGGGTTCTCCCGCTCATGGAGAAAGCGGTCAAATCTGAAGATGGATCTCGGGGTCTCCAATTGGAGGCGAATGAGAAGGCCCTTGGTGCTGAATCCGTTCATGCCTCCCTCACACCTGCTTTGACGGCTGCACGCTTGGCCTTGCTGCAACAAGTGCAGACTGTTCTTCGTAATGGACTGACCCTCCTAGGGCTTTCTGCTCCAGAAAAAATGTAACGACTGATTATAGGCCAAGCCCCATGTCTTTATCTGCACAGCCATCTACTCCCTCGCTCGACCCGAATCGTTTTCAGGTACATCAGACTACTGCATCTGGAGCTCGCGTCGGACTATTGTCCACCTCACATGGGGAGATTGAAACTCCAGCCTTTATGCCGGTGGGGTCACAAGGGACGGTCAAAGGTTTGCACCCCGAGGAAGTTCGCGATTGCGGATTTCAGATGATTCTGGCCAACGCCTACCATTTATTTCTTCGACCCGGGCATGAGCTGATTGAATCTCATGGAGGCTTGCATGCCTTTATGCAATGGCCTGGAGGGATTTTGACGGATAGTGGGGGCTATCAAATGGTCAGTCTGGCCAAGCTTTGTAAGATTGCTGAAGAGGGCGTGAAATTTCAGTCGCATATCAATGGAGAATGGCATCTGCTCACACCTGAAAAAAGCATAGCCATTCAAGTCGCTCTTGGTTCGGATATTATGATGGTCTTGGATCATTGCCCATCATTTCCATGCACGCTACCTCAAGCCCAAGAAGCCGTGAAGCGCACGACTCGCTGGGCCAAGCGTTGCGTGGATGTCCCCAAAAAGGCCCATCAATGGCTGTTCGGGATAGTTCAGGGCGGCGTGTTTCCAGAATTGAGGAAGGAATCCACTCAGGAGTTGGTGGATTTGGATATGGATGGCTATGCCCTTGGTGGCCTCTCATTAGGTGAAGAAAAGCCTGCCATGCTTGAAATGATTGAAACGGTGGTTAGCCAGCTTCCTCCTGATCGTCCCCGTTACCTTATGGGAGTGGGACTCCCTGAAGATCTTGTGGAAGGGGTGGCCCGAGGATTGGATTTATTTGATTGCGTGATCCCCACCAGGCATGGACGAACGGGGTGGCTCTTTACCTCGACGGGGCGGGTCCTGATCAAGCAGGCCCGTTATACCAACGATCCTAACCCAATTGATGCCGATTGTGACTGCCCCGTGTGTCAACGGTTTTCACGGGCCTATTTGCGGCATTTATTTATTTCCCAAGAAATGTTAGGTGTGCGACTGAATACTGTGCATAATCTTTGGTATTATGGGAGGCTTATGTCTGAGTTGCGCCAGGCGATCAGACAGAATCGATTCGAGGAATATCGGAAAGATTTTTATCGCCGTCGCGAATCGGATGCCAGTGAGGCGCTTGTTCGAGCCTCGGTGGATTGATTGCCTTATGTTCCACAACTTGTCATCAATTTGAGGTAGGTATGGATTTCGTCTCGCAAGCCTGGGCTCAAACAGAAGGGGCAGGGCCCGCTACATCAGCGGGGTTGTTATCCCTGATTCCATTTCTTTTGATTTTTATCGTCTTTTATTTTTTGCTGATTTTGCCTCAACAACGCCGGCAAAAAAAACAACGAGAATTATTAGACGCTCTTACAAAAGGCGATAAGGTGATCACATCCTCAGGGATTTGGGGGACGGTGACTAATTTGGATAAAGACACCGTGACATTGCAAGTGGCCGATAATACCAAGATACGGCTGCAACGCGATCATGTTTCCAGTATTCGTTCAACAAGTGGAGAGGGAGGTCAATGAAAAAACTTCGTGGGAGATTTCTTCTCCTTCTTGCGGTAACCGTGGTGTCCTGCATTCTGGCTTTGCCTTCCTTCCCAGCACTGTATCAATCGTTACCTGAGGGCGTGAAACATATTCTGAGTCACCGTGGCTTGTCATTGGGGTTGGACCTGCAGGGCGGAATCCATATGGTCTTAGAAGTGGAAGAGGATCGAGCTGTAGAGATTGCCGTTGATCGTTCGCGAAAGGCGATAGAGGACCTCTTGGCGGAAAAAGCTCTTGCAGTGGATGGCGTCAATCGCGATGGCTTAAATCGTTTGACGATTGATGTACAAAAGGATTCGGATGTGGGGGAGGTGCAGGCGTTGCTGGATGAGGCGTTTCCCTCCTTTGTTTCGGAGAAGAGTTCTGGCACACGGCTTGAGTATGAATTGCGCCCGGAGGATGTTGAACGAATCAAAACCTCTGCCATTAATCAAGCGCTTGAGACCATTCGAAATCGCATTGACCAATTTGGTGTCGCTGAACCGCTGATTCAGCGATTGGGGCTCAATCAAATTGCCATTCAATTGCCGGGGGTCCAGGATCCGCAGCGGGCCAAAGATCTCATCCAAAAAACGGCCTTACTGGAATTCAAAATGTTGGATGAATCGAAGGTGGCGTTAGATTTCCCACCGCAGGTAGAAAAAGGCCAGGAAGAAAAGCTCCGCCAAGAATTTTCCGGAAAAATTCCAGAAGGATCGGAAATTTTATTTGAATCAGTTGAAGAAGAGCTGGATGGTTCGACCTATAGCATTCCCTATCTGGTGAAAAAGGATGCGGCCTTAATTGGTGACCTTCTGCAAGATGCACGAGTAACGATTGGGGATTTCAACGAACCTATTGTGAGCGTGACTTTTGATAGTAAAGGTGCGCAGGAATTTGATTTAGTGACCGCAGCCAACGTGGGAAAACGGATGGCGATTGTGTTGGACGGGAAGGTGTATTCCGCTCCCAGGATCAATGAGCGTATTAGTGGCGGGCGTGCCGTGATCAGCGGGACGTTTACCACAAATGAAGCCAATGATCTGGCTGTCGTTCTCCGGGCTGGCGCCCTGCCGGCTCCGCTCAAAACGTTGCAGGATTTAACGGTGGGGCCTTCACTGGGGAAAGATTCCATTGAGAAGGGGTTGCGCACTACGGTGATCGCTGGTGCTCTGGTCTTGATTTTCATGATCGTGTATTACCGTCTTTCTGGGTTGATTGCCAATATGGCATTGGCGTTGAATCTGATCGGCCTATTGGGGGCATTGTCAGGATTGAATGCCACCTTAACCCTGCCGGGCATTGCCGGGATTATTTTAACCATTGGGATGGGCGTGGATTCCAATGTGCTGATTTTTGAGCGAATTCGGGAAGAATTGCGTCAGGGGAGTCCCGTTCGTCTTGCCGTGGATGCGGGATTTGAAAAGGCGTTTTTGACGATTGTGGATGCACATGTGACCACCTTAATCACTGGGCTGGCCCTCTTTCTATTTGGAACGGGTCCTATTAAGGGGTTTGCCGTGACCTTATGCCTGGGTATTGGGATTAATTTATTTACGGCGTTTGTGGGGACCAAAGTGGTCTTTGATTTTATGAATCGTCGAAAATTGGAAACCCTAAGTATTTAAGCAGAGAGAGAATAATGTATAGGAGCATGATTCGGCCATGATGGAAATATTGGGAAATACCTCTGTTGATTTTATGGGAAAGCGGAACATTGCCTTTGCCGTATCGGGCGTATTGGTTGCCCTCGGTCTTGTGGCTGCATTCGGGATTCTCATCGGGTGGGCCAATTTGGGAATTGATTTTGCCGGAGGAACGGCTGTTCAACTCAAATTTGACCAACCGTTGGGTATTGAAGAAGCCCGAAAGGCGTTGCAGGTTCATGGCTTGAGTGAAGCCGAGTTGCAAGAATTTCCTCAAGATCAGAAAATTCTTATTCGAGTCAAAACGCAAACCACCATTGAAGATGAAATCAGCAAGCAGATTATTGAGGCGTTTCAGGCGGAATTTCCTAATCATGGCTTTGTGGTTGATTCGAGTTCATCCATTGGTCCAACCATTGGGAAAAAACTTCAAGAAGACGCACTGATTGCGATCTTACTTTCGCTTGTCGGGATTATTCTCTATGTTGCCGTTCGCTTTGAGTTTCGTTTTGGCGTGGCTGCGGCGATTGCCACTTTTCATGATGTGCTTGTGGTGTTGGGGATTTATTTCCTGTTGAATAAGGAGATTACCTTGTTGGTCGTGACGGCGTTACTCACGCTGGCAGGGTATTCGTTGACCGATACAGTCGTGGTGTTCGACCGAATTCGCGAAAATCTCCGGCGGCGGCGGCGGGAAACGGTTATTGAAATCATTAACAAGGGGATTAATCAAGTCTTAAGTCGTACGTTGGTGACCACCTTGACGGTCGTTTTGGTGCTTGTGCCATTAACCCTTTGGGGTGGTGAGGTCCTGCATGACTTTTCCTTAGCGCTGCTCTTAGGGGTAATCGTGGGGACTTATTCCTCTATTTTCGTGGCGAGCCCACTCCTTCTCCTCTGGCCAGGGGCTGAAGGAAAATTATTAAGCCGGGGCAAATAATCCTGTCGTTCCATTTCTTGGTAGTCGGAAAAAGGGCTAACGCCATGTAAATCCTTTCAGGAGGTATGTCCTGCTTTATGGTTATTGTGATGTGACCAAAGTGACAGGCTTTCGAATTCCCCTCCAGTTAAAGGGCAAGACGATTCTGGCTATGGTGCTGGTTGGTCTTCTGCCCCTCGTGCTCTCTCTCCTTTTAACGTATTTCGAAGAAAAACGCGCACTTCGGGAAGCTGCCGGGATCACCATGAAGGGGATCGCTGTGGAAGTGGCTCGTAAAGTCGAGACCCAAATCATTCGGAGTATTAACGAAGCGCAACAATTAGCCACGATTCCCTTCCTTAGAAGTGCGGTGATTAACTCGAATCAAAGCTATGTGTATAAAAACACCGAGGAAATTCAGGCTCTGATTCAAGGATGGCAAGATAGTTGGCAGGCTCAATCCACTCAAGACGAATTTCCGGTTTTTATT
>QJYE01000226.1 GCA_003235785.1 Nitrospirota bacterium | reverse complement strand
GTCACGCGAAATTCTGTTCCTTGTTGAATGAGTTCACTCACCGAGAGGCCATGAGTGTCCAAGTAATGGGTTCGCGCCCGTTCGAAATATTTGAGATAGTTGGCATAGTAGACGACCCCTCCACAATCGGTGTCTTCATAATAAATCCTGACGTCCATGAAAGGCGATCGAGTCCCTCAAAACTTTAACGAGGGGAAGACTGGCAGGTCGGAAACGGTGGTCCCGGTCAGTTTCATCGTCAGCTCAAACAATTGATGGAATCGTTCAGTTTTCAGCGATTCAAACCCATAACCAAGGATGGCATGATCAGCCGCATCAAACAACGATTTCATTTTTGGCCATTCGCTTGTAAATCGCTGGCCCATGGGATCTCCTAATGCGGACAACGTTTGGAATTGTGCCAAAAGCGGTAAACGATATTTCCCGTCGATGTCGTTGAGATAGCAAGTCTGACAGGTGGATTGCATCTCTTTCGGAAGTTGTTCGACCGTGATATCCCAACTTTTTAATTGGTAATGATGAGACAATTGATATTGTGCGGCCGCTTCTAACCCCCGAAAGAGGACGCGTGTCGCCATTTCTATCTCTCGACCTCGATCACCCCGTCGTTTAGCCCAAGCGAGTAGATCCAACGCGAGGGCGGATTTAATCTCCTTCGCATCTAAGGCTAAGGATTCCAAAAAACGAAGATTGTCTTTGAGAGATTTGATGATGCGATCCATCCCCGGCGGGCCACCCCACACGGAAGCCAGCTCCAGGGCCTTGATGCCGCTTTTGAGTTTTTCCCACGCATGGCGATATTGCAGTTGTTCCCAGCAACCATAGCCTTGTGAGATATCCGTCAAGGCTCGATACAACGGCTTCGATCCTCCACTGATGCGGTGCTCCAAAGTTTGAAAGGCTCGTGTGGCCGTTTCATACCATCCATGGTTGAACATCTCGCAGGCCTCCAGGCGGAGTCGCGAGGCTTCTGTATCCCAAGGATTTTCTGAGATGGCCGGAGATGAACCTGCGGGGTGGTCCTGAGCTGGAGTGGCCGGGACGAACCAGACTTTGGTGGAAAATGGAAAGCCTACCAATGTCATGACCGCCGCCATGGCCGGAGAGGCCCCTGTGAGGTCCAGGGCCAGTTCTCCTGGTGTCACGTTCCATGTCGTCAACAGAGGTCCTAGCGCCTGGGCCAATGCGCGATGGCATTCGGGGAAGCTTTGAGAATCAGGCGTCAGAATCCAGTCCCAGCGTTGGGGTATTTGAGAGAGGGCGGGATGCACGGCAGATTCCACAACAGGTTTGCACGATTCTTCCAGAAAAAAACACACCATCTCTGGATTGAGTTGTTGCAGAATGGCAATGGCAGGAGCAGGATCGTTTTGGATCGCCAGGAGGAGTGCTTTGGTGGGCAAGTGGGCACTCACAATAGAAGGGACTATATCATTCAGTGGAAGAACCCGGCAAGAAAACCCTCAAGATTGGAGGACAGCACGCGGAATGTTCCATGACGAAGGTATGTGAAATTTCTTTTGCATCCTGATAGAATCCCGGGCCATGGATATGGAAGCGGTCATTGAAGCCTTCGAAGTGAGTGCGGATGTGAAAAATGCGTTCATCCGTACGCATGCCGAGCGTGTGGTTGAAGTGGGACAATTGCTGATCCGGGCATTCCGTGACGGCAAAAAAGTCATGCTCTTTGGGAATGGGGGGAGTGCGACGGATGCCTCGCATATTGCTGCGGAGTTTGTCGGACGCTATCGCCGTGAGCGAGATCCCCTGCCCGCCCTGGCGCTGGGCACAGACATGGCCGCCGTGACGTGCATTGCCAATGATTACGATTTTGCTGATATTTTCTCTCGACAAATTCTCGCGCATGGCCGCAAGGGCGATGTGGCCATTGCCATCAGCACCAGCGGGAATTCCTTAAACGTGATCCGGGCGGTGGAAGCCGCCCATGATCGAGGCGTGGTGACTGTGGCCTGGACCGGGGCCACCGGTGGCAAGCTGGCGGATCTCGTTGATTATTGTTTTTGTGTACCGTCCTCAGTCACGGCGCGTATCCAAGAATGCCATATTACGCTTGGGCATGTGTTGTGCGAATTCATTGAAGAGCGACTCTTTGGCGATCAAGACTAACCTATCCTCTTCCCCGATCGGGCCGAAACTGAATCTTGCCCGGCTCCGTACGTATCCTCTTCGGACGCGGCATTCCAAAGTCAAGATGGCAGATGGGGCTTCGCCCTGGCGTCGCGGTGGCTCGTTTCAACAATTTCTGAATACCCTTCCTGATATTCTGGCTGGTCAGACGTTTCGGGCGGTCGTGGGGGCGATTGTGGAAGCCCGGAAAAGGGGTAAGCCTGTCATTGTAGGAATGGGAGCTCATGCGACGAAAGTCGGGCTGAATCCCATCCTCGTCGATCTGATGCGGAAAGACGTGATTACGGCGGTGGCCATGAACGGCGCGGTCGTGATTCATGATTTTGAATTAGCCTATCAAGGCCATACCTCAGAGGAAGTTGACGCTGAAATTGATTCTGGACGGTTTGGAATGTCAGAGGACACGGGCCGTCTGCTCAATGAGGCGATTGTGAAAGGATGGCAAAAGGGTTTGGGAATTGGCGAAGCCGTCGGGCGGTCTATCGTTTCACATCCCAAGCAATTTCCCCATCGGCGGTCAAGTTTGCTTGCGACGGGTGTGCAATTAGGCATTCCGGTCACGGTGCATGTGGCAATCGGGACAGACATTATTCATATGCATCCTACCGCTGATGGCGAAGCGATCGGTGGTGGCTCATTGTTAGATTTTCGCAAGCTGGCGGCGGTGGTGTCGAAGATGGAAGGCGGCGTGTATATTAATCTGGGTTCGGCGGTCTTTCTCCCCGAAGTCTTTTTAAAAACGGTCACCTTAGGACGAAACCTTGGGCATGCGCTCAAACGCATCACGACGGTGAACATGGATTTTCTTCAGCATTATCGCCCCTTGACGAATGTGGTCAAACGGCCAACCCAGAAAGGCGGGAGAGGCTATAGCTTGATTGGGCACCATGAGTTGATGGTCCCCTTGTTGGCTGCGGCAGTACTAGAAGGGCTGCGACGATGAACCAGGAACCAGCAGGGGGTGGGAGAGCCCAGCGGTTGATTTCGTTGTGCGCCAGGTCGTGTTTCAATGAAGTATGTGCGGACACCTTTGGCTGAAATCCGGTGCGGATTGAACCATAAGGAATGGTATGAAAAAGAAAATTCTGATTGTTGATGACCATCCCGACATTGTGCTCATGCTCACAGACCGTCTTGAGTCCTTGGGGTATGAAACGATATCAGCAGGAACCGGGAAAGAAGCCCTTGAAAAACTTGACCAGTCTTATCCTCATCTGATGCTGCTGGACTTAGAAATGCCAGAAATGACGGGGATGGAAGTGCTCCATGAGTTGGAGGCCATTAGCGCAAAAAAAAGGGAAACTGGTGAAACTCAAAGCTTTGGCGGAGGGGAAGCCCTTTATCTTCCGGTTGTCGTCATGACGGCGCATGGCACCATCTCTAAAGCGGTCGAGGCCATGAAAGCCGGGGCCTACGATTTCCTTACCAAACCGATTGAGCTGGAGCACTTAACGCTGGTGCTCAAAAAAGTACTCGCGCGAGAAGCGTTGGGCCGGCAAGTCGCGGCATTACGGTCAGAAGTCGAAAGTCGGTATAACCACATTGTCGGAGAGAGTCC
Source organism: Nitrospirota bacterium (assembly GCA_003235785.1). GTDB lineage: Bacteria > Nitrospirota > Nitrospiria > Nitrospirales > UBA8639 > Nitrospira_E. The sequence continues at coordinate 2,413 of QJYE01000226.1, read as the reverse complement.
CCAAGTCAGCTCAACGATCGAGTTGGCCAAACGGGCTGCGGACTCTGATGCCACGGTGTTGCTTTTGGGCGAGAGCGGGACGGGGAAGGAGCTATTTGCTCGATCCATCCATCGGTGGAGTGATCGGAGGGAGATGCCATTTAGTGTCATCAATTGTGTGGCACTTAACGAAAGCCTCTTGGAAAACGAATTGTTCGGTCATGAAAAAGGCGCGTTTACGGGAGCCGATTCATTACAGAAAGGCAAAATTGAAGCGGCTGATGGTGGCACGGTTTTTCTTGATGAAATCGGGGATATGCCCATAGGCCTGCAAGCCAAATTGCTGCGGGTCCTGCAAGATCATGAATTTCCCCGGGTCGGAGGCACCCGATTGATTCGGGTCAATATCCGTGTTATTGCGGCGACCAATAAGGACTTAAAGCAAGCCGTGAAAGCCGGTACTTTTCGCGAAGATCTTTATTTCCGGTTGAATGTGGTGAATCTCTCGTTGCCGTCATTACGAGATCGGCCCGAGGATATTATTCCGCTGGCAGACCATTTTCTTGTCCGTCATGTACGGGAAATGAAACGGCGCAAACGGAAATTTTCCAAATCGGCGATAGAGACGATGCGTTGCTATCTTTGGCCTGGCAATATTCGTGAACTTGATAATGCCATTGCCCGTGCGGTGGTTCTCGGTGTAGAAGAAGAAATTACCCCTGATCTCCTAGGGCTAGGAGGTAGTAAAGATGAGTTAGAGGAACTGGATAATTTACCCTATCATGAAGCTCTCGATCGTTTTGGCACCCATATCTTGGAGCAAGCCATGCGCCGAAGCAATTGGAGCCAAACCAAAGCTGCGGAATTGCTGAGTTTGCAGCGAACCTATCTCTCCCGCCTCATTAAGCAAAAAAATATCCAACAAGGTCCCGACTGATCCTACCCTGAAGTTCATGAAATAGGGGCTCTTCCCCCTGCTCATCAAAAGCTCGCCCTGCCTGCGCGAAGCCGCTAGGGTGGAGGCAGGGAACGCCGCTGGTAGCTTTTTCAACATTCCCTATGTGGAAGTGTTCGTGTGCGAGCGATCGTCCGTGACGGTGAGTTGATCAGGCATCTGTTTGGTAATGGCACAGGTAAACTCTTGGCCATGAAAGTTCAAAAGATAGACGGAGATTTCCACGGGGATGCTCTGCCCTTGTTTGGTACGGTGCACCGTGTAATAGGAGAGGGTTTTCCCTTGACGTAATTCGTTGAGATGATTTTGGTAGTCTTGGTTATCATGGTTGGGGCAAATGTCTGGAATGCGTAGGGCTTCGAGTTCTTCTTTGGTATAACCAAGAATTTGGTATGCTGCCTGGTTGGCAAAACGAAATCGTTTCTCGGTATCAGCAATGAGAATGGCTTCGGGCACATGATCGAAGGCGAATTGCATGAGCTGGATTGTTTCAGCCAGCCGCTGATATTCATCCAATGAGAGTTGGTAGCTCGGACCTGTGGACTTTGGTCTTGAGGGAGGGCTTGGTTGGATAATTGAAGGGAAGGTGAGGGGGTTCGTCAAAACAGGTGATGTCAATTCCCCTGGTTTTTCAAATTCCCTATGCCCAAGGACGGCTCGATGAATCACTTGCCGAATCTCTTCACGACGATAGGGTTTGGTCAGATAGGCAAAGGCTTTATTGAGGATGGCGGGGGGAGTTGATTGGGCCAGGGAAGTAAAAGCGGTTAAAAGTATGATGGGTAACTCCGGTTTCTGGCCGGCCAATTCTTCGAGGATTTCAATACCGTCCCGATCGGGAAGACCCACATCTAAGAGAACGGCATCAAAATGCTCGGCCAATCCCTTCTCTAAGGCCGCATGTCCAGTATCCGCGACGTCCACGTCAAAATTCCCCTGGCGGAGATAATCTGCAAGTGCCAAGCTGATGTCAGGATCATCATCTACGACCAGAACTCGCGGCATGTTATTCACAACGGCCCATTTTCTTTAAGAATGTCACAGGATTAAGAACAGGGGGCTGACCGAAGATGTTGGGAAGTGACAAACTCTTCAACCGACCCATGGATACTCCCATTGGCAATGCAAATTTGAGACTTACTTAAACCGTTGTTTTTCAAGAAGCGAATAAGGAGTCAACCCTCACAAACGTATCCTTTTAGATAAAAATTGTATCGAAAGAGATATGTTTTCTGAAAATTTAGGGAAGGGGCGATGATGAGAGAGGCTTGCTTTAAGAGACCCTGATTAGGATCATTTCTGGAAAATAATACCTTATGTAAAAATACTTAATCTGACAAATAACATTTTCCGCCTTCTTCCCAAATCAAGCCAGACGATGGGGGGTAATAAGAACGAGACGAATGGATTTACCCTCTTGGAATGTTCGGAGATTCTGGCGGTTGATTGGGTACTGTAAAAGAGAATCGGCTGCCTTCG
>QJYE01000204.1 GCA_003235785.1 Nitrospirota bacterium | reverse complement strand
GCAAAGATGAATTGATCCTTCGTGCCTCAAAAAATCCTCATCCGCGGCTGATCGGTCGAGTCTCTATTGGACTGGGAGAAGGCATTACCGGATGGGTGGCCCGAGAAAAAGTTCCTGTGGTGATTCCTCGACATGCCAGTGATGATGCCCGATTTAAATTTTTCCATCGATTGCCGGAAGATCGCTATCAAGCCTTTGTTTCGGTTCCGATTATCAGTAAAGGCGAAATGGTTGGGGTGATCAATGTGCAACATAAGCGATCGAAGCGCTATTCAGAAGAAACTCTGGCGTTACTCTTGACCATTGCGAACCAAGTGGGAGGGGCCATCGCGAATGCCAGATTGTATGATGATATGCGACAGAAGGCTCGTCGCCTCGAAACACTTTCCCAGGTGTCAGAAACTGTCGCATCGAACCGGTTAATTGAAGATGTCTTGCAGCTAATTGTGACGATGACGGCCCAACTGATGAATTCGAAAATTTGTTCAATTATGCTGGTCGATCCGGATTCAAGGGAGCTGCGGATTACGGCGACGCAGAGCCTTAGCGATGCCTACCGGCGGAAGCCTCCTTTAAAAGTCGGGCAGAGCATAAGTGGGCGAGCGGTTCAGGAGCAGCGGCCGGTGTATGTGCCAGACGTTACGGACGAGGGAGGATTTTTTTATCGTGATCTGGCTATCCAAGAAGGCTTACATTCGCTGTTGTCAGTTCCTATGCTGATGAAAGATAACGCGATTGGGGTGGTTAATGTGTATACTTCCACCCATCACGTCTTTTCAGGAGAAGAAATCAAGACCCTCCAAGCGATTGCCAATCAATCAGCAGTGGCTATTGAGCACACCCGATTACTCGAAAAATCTTTTGAGATGCAAGAGGCCTTGGAGGTTCGTAAGCAGGTTGAGCGAGCCAAAGGGTTTCTCATGGCCTCAAAAGGGCTCTCAGAATCCGAGGCCTTTCGCCTGATGCAGCGACAAAGTATGAATTTGCGAAAATCGATGCGTGAAATTGCTGATGCGATTATTCTTTCTGAAGAACTTCAGCAGGCCACCCACTCATAGCGAATAGGGTGGGTCTGGCAATCGGCTCCATGTCTGGGAAGGGTTGTTTGAAGAGTCGTGCAGTCACTTGTATAATATTCGAAAAGGGCGACAATGACGTTGCCAATTAAGAGTGAGCGTTTGATTAGGACAATGGCGTCCTCGGTTCCTTTAGGAGCAGAGGACGTTTTTTTATGATGCGACTGCGATTAGCCATGGTTCAGATGAATCCGATCGTCGGCGATCTTCAGGGGAATGTTCGCAGCATTTGTCGATGGATTCGAGAAGCCAGGAAGGCGAAAGCTGATGTCGTAGTGTTCCCCGAATTAGCAGTGTCGGGATATCCCCCAGAAGATCTTCTTCTAATGCCCCAGTTTCTTCGTGATATTCATGGCAAACAAAATCAGATCGCCAAGGCTTCGCATGGCATTATGGCGGTAGTAGGGAGTGTGGCTGGCCCGCAGAAACTTCAAGGGGCAACCATGGCCAAGTCAGAGCGAATGGAACAATCTACAAAATCAAAACCGTTGAATGTGGCATGGGTGTTTGCGGATGGTCGAGTAGCAGGGGTGTATGCGAAGCATAAGCTTCCTAACTATGGGGTGTTTGATGAACAACGGTACTTTCGAGAAGGGAAAGTCAATCCGATTTTTTGTCTCGGGTCGGTTCGGATTGGTATCAATATTTGTGAAGATATCTGGTTTGCGGATGGACCCGCCCTTTCACAAGTGAAATATGGGGGAGCCCAGGTCATTTTAAACCTCAATGCCTCACCCTATCATGTTGGAAAAACGCACATTCGGCAACGCATGTTAGCTGCTCGTGCGAAAGAACATCGGGTGTTTGTGAGCTACACGAATATGGTTGGAGGGCAGGACGAATTAGTGTTTGACGGCAATAGTCTTGTGTTTGATCCTAAAGGGCGACTCATCGCTCGAGCAAAGGCCTTTGAAGAAGATCTGCTACTCACGGACCTGCAGATTCCCCATGGCAACCATCATCATAAAGGTTTGTCTAGGTGTACGTCTGCTCAAAAAAAGGCTGGGATTGCCTTTATTCATATTCCGTGGCAGCCCTTGCCGATACATACACAGGTTTCTTCCGTGGGAACCATTGCCTCATCAATGGCCGAAACGGAGGAAATCTATCGTGCGTTAGTCTTAGGTGTAAGGGATTATGCCCGAAAAAATGCTTTCTCAAGTGTGGTCATCGGGATTAGTGGAGGGATTGATTCTGCCTTGACGGCATTGATTGCGCGAGATGCACTTGGTGCGTCCAAGGTCGTGGGCGTGATGATGCCGTCTCCCTATACTTCTTCCGCCAGTCGACAGGATTCAAAGGCCTTGGCGAAACGTTTAGGAATCACCTTGCTGAATCTTTCGATTACAGGCCTTTTCAAAGCCTATCTCCGTCAACTGCGCCCTCTTTTTGATGACCGCCCGGTTGATACCACCGAAGAAAATTTACAGGCCAGAATTCGAGGGACTCTCTTAATGGCTCTTTCGAACAAGTTTGGGCATCTGGTTTTAACAACCGGAAATAAAAGTGAAATGAGTGTGGGCTATGCTACTTTGTATGGAGATATGGCAGGAGGCTTTGCCGTCCTAAAAGATATCTCCAAAATGCAGGTGTATCAACTCGCTCGATGGCGGAGTGACTCTCAGTCTGAAGGTTTTGACCAAGTGAGTATTCCAGAGCGTATTCATTCGCGTGCTCCCTCGGCTGAACTCAAAGCGAATCAGACGGATCAAGATTCGTTGCCACCCTATCCTCAATTAGATGCAATCTTGCAGGCCTATGTTGAGAAGAATCATTCAAAAAATCGGATTGCCCAGGCAGGGTATTCTGTGCGCGCGGTGCAAAAAGTGATACGGCTTGTGGAGCAGAGTGAATATAAGCGCCGGCAGGCTCCTATTGGCATAAAAATTACCAGCAGGGCATTTGGAAAGGATAGACGGATGCCGATTACGAATCGGTATCTCCCTAAGATCTGAGCGGTTCTGGAAAAGTCCCCTAACGGGAAAAGGTATAGAGAGACGATGACAACAGGACATTCCAGCTTCACCCCCACTTCGGCCTTTGGATCTCAGAGTCTGCAGGAAGAACGGGAGGCCTTGCATCAACGACTGAGGGAAGGGGCCACGGGCGGAGAAGTCGTCCAAGCCTTTTCGGATTTTATGGATGCGCTCTTAATTGCACGATTCCGTGAGGTCATTCAACAGGGCCATGCCGAGATTCGAGCAAGTCTGCAACAATGTTGTTTGGTGGCGATGGGAGGGTATGGCAGGAGGGAGCTCGCGCCCTATTCTGATATAGACGTCATGCTGCTCACCCGAGGAGATCAGGCTGAGGTGGCCCACACCATTTCCAAGGGAGTTTTTCATCGTTTATGGGATTTAGGTTTTCAGGTTGGACATAGCGTTCGATCCATTGCGGAATGTCTGGAGATTGCCGCAAGGGACCTTCCAGCCTGTACCTCCCTCATGGAATCGAGGTTTCTGGGAGGCCATGCGGCGGTGTTTCAGGAATTTCAGAGAAAATTTGATCGACGAATTCGTAAACGCCACTCAAAACAATTTATTCTTGATAAAATAGAAGAGCGGCAACGGGAATATGCCAAATTTGGGGAAACGGTTTTTTTACTGGAACCGAATGTTAAAAAAAGTAAGGGAGGCTTGCGAGATCTACATTTGGTCCAATGGGTCGGTCAGGCTCGCTATGGGGTTGGGACGATTCAAGAACTCGCTAACCGGGGGATTCTGGCATTTCAGGACTATCAGGTGTTGCAAGACGCGCAAGATTTTCTTTGGCGTCTGAGAGGATTTCTGCATTTTGAAGCGAAGCGGGCCCAGGATATTCTCACGTTTGAAGATCAGGTTCGGCTTGCGGAAATCTATGGATTGTCGGATCTTCCTCATCTGTTAGCCGTTGAACAATTTATGCAGCAGTATTTCCGGCATACTACGGGATTACATGATCGGTGTTTGCGATTTCTTGAACAGGCGCAGGAACAGTCTTGGGTTGCGCGCATGCGACGATGGTGGCCGAATTCGTTGATTGAGGATACATTTCTCATACAAGACCGTCGTCTCACCATTCCCTCAGAACATTTACTCAGTGTTTTGGAAAGTCCCGTTTGGCTGCTGCGTTTATTCGAAATCTCTCAGGATCAAGCCGTGCCCATTGACTCCAGAATTCTGAATGAATTATCGCAGCATTTAGCTACCGTGCCCAATGAGCGGTTTCATACTGAGGCGGTGAGCCGGCTGTTTCGACGAATTTTGAGTCGGCCCGGGCGAATTGGACGCACCCTAGAAGCCATGCATCAAGCCAGTCTTTTGGAGAAACTTGTTCCAGCTTTTGCCCGAGTTCGCGGGCTTATGCAATTTAACCAGTATCATAAGTATACGGTGGATGAACATAGTCTGCTGGCGGTGAAAGAAGCGGAACGTTTGCAAGAGGAGCAAGGGCTTGTTGGTGAGGTGTATCGCCAAATTGTAGACAAGGACATTTTTCACCTTGCGTTATTACTCCATGATTTAGGAAAAGGGCGACCTGGCGATCATTGTAAAATTGGACAAGAAATTACGCATAAAATGGCTGACCGATTGGGATTGTCAGAGAGGGAACGTGAGGTTCTGGCCTTTCTGGTGTTTCACCACTTAGTTATGTCCCATACCGCATTTCGGCGTGATCTGAATGACCCGAAGATCATTCAGACATTTGCACGAAAAATGAAAACTGTCGCCGTTCTCCAAAAAATGTTCATTCTCACCGTTGCGGATATTTCAGCGGTGGGGCCGGAAGTGATGACCAAATGGAAGGAATCGTTATTGGGAGAGCTCTATACTCGAACGTATGAAGACATGGTGGAAGGAACGGGCGCATCCAAGCCGGCAGGTGAGAGCATGTTCCTTCAGCCAGTTGCTCGAAAGGCACTCCTTGAAACCCTAGCGACACAGGGGGCAGATTTTCCTGAGCCTGATTCTGGTTGGTCTTCATGGGTTGATGAGCAATTGGCGCAACTTCCAGATTGGTACGTGGCGTCCACGCCGGTTGAGCAAATGGCCGCACACCTCCTGGCGATGAGTCAGTTATCAGTGAGGCCCATACATGTAGAGGGGCGGTTTAATGCCGAATTAGGTATTTCTGAATATGTCCTTATCACCCGAGAACAAGCCAAACTCGGACTTTTTATGCAAGTCACTGGGGTTCTTGCTGCATTGGGTCTCGAAGTTCTGAATGCCCAGATAATGACATTGGATGATGGCACGGTGTTGGATATATTTTCTGTTAACGATACTGATTGGGAGGGTCAGCCTTCGGACTATCGATTTGATGAAGTCTCTCAAGAAATTCATGCGGTCTTGCAAGAAGAACATTCGGTGGAGCAAGTGTTCCAGCGTCGCCGCCGGATGGTCTTGGGCCGGCAATTTCCTACCGGACGTCGTCCGACGGAAGTCCTCATTGATAATGAGGTGTCTGATTCCTATACCGTGATTGATGTGTTTGCGGACGACAAATTGGGCCTCTTGTTCCTGCTAGCGAAAACACTAGTGCAGTTGGACCTCTCGATCCATATGGCAAGGATTGGAACGCGATTAGATCAGGTGGTGGACGTGTTTTATGTCACAACAGCCTCTGGGGAAAAAATTCAGGACCCTAGGCTTTGTGAACAGATTCAATCCGGTCTTCAACACGCCGTTAATGAATTTCTGGATGAAGAACCATAACCGAATAATAGGATAGATGCTACTGGTGGCGAGACCCCGTCAAATATTTCTTCGTCAAGACTGGGGTATCTCCCCAAAATATTGCTATGTCGGGTATGATGGAACCCAAAGGCTGCTCAAGCAGAAAAGAGGGCGTTAGTAGAGGAGGAAGACTGAGGAATTCGTCCTAATCTTGAGCCAGTTGAGAGTGGTTGGCACCGTATGAACGACGGGGACCGGGGAGTCAAAAGAAGCCAAGGATAGAGCAACGGAAAAGGTTTTACTGGACGGGAAGTCAGTCTGGCCTGTGTTTAATTATAATTGGGAAAGGCACGTTGGATCGCTGTGGCGAGTTCCTGGATGCCATAGGG
>QJYE01000221.1 GCA_003235785.1 Nitrospirota bacterium | reverse complement strand
GAACGGCTGGTCTGACTGGTAATCCTTCCACACCTCAATTCAGCCCCATAGCCTTGGATTTAGATCAACAGATTAGGAACTTAAAGAGAGGCACCATACCTGTGTTAGCCGATTTGATGAGCGTGACGCTGGGCTCAGCCATTGCCCCTGTCCTGCAGTATGCCCAGCCCTCGAGTGGGACATTGACTGTCTCCCAGGTTGCCGGCTATGGCCTTCTGTTGGTAAAGGGCAACGTTCATATTGTGGCACCATTTCACTGGGAAGGCCTTCTTGTTGTTTCAGGCCAAATCACCTTTGCCGGAGGCCTGGGATCATCATTGCTCCAAGGCGCCCTTTATGCCGATCAGGTTCACGTGCTGCATGACGACGTCAATGTTACCCTGGACACCTGCTCCATCACCGCGACTCTTCGCGCTCTTCCCGTTCAAGTCCTCACCTGGCGCCAATTGCTCTAAGCGCGTTCCATTGTGGATTGAAAGATCGTTCTCCACGAAACCCTGAACATTGTATTGATATAAAGCGGAGAGCTTCCTGAGAGGATTGCTCAAGCCTTGTCAGATTGAAGCGAGACGGAATGAACTATGGGGAAGAACTCTTAAGAACTGCACAAGAGATGCCGATTTTTACTTAAGGAACGATGCTAAGGCGTCTTTAGTCTGAGATACCAACGAAGTGAAGTTTGTGATATGCAACTGCGTATTTCTTTAGATCCTGAAGAGCATATTCTGTATGCAGAACTCCGTAACGGTGAGGCCTTGGATGAGTTCTCAATGTTATCGATAACCGAGAAGTTAGAAGAGGCTGGGTATCGAGGCCTCTCCCTTCAGTCATACGTGATGTCTGAGCTGTTGGCCAGAGCGCAAGAAAACAAAGAATGTAAGATTGCGTTGAAAAGCCTGGTTGACGCGACCGTGTCAGTGGTGATCACCACTGACAAGTTGCAGGCCTTGTTAACGTTGACGGCTCCTGATGGTGGAGAACCACTAACATTGGAGAGGATCTTTTTGGCGATTACCGAAGCGGGGGTCGTCGATTCACTCGTGAATCAGGCCCTGGTGTCCGATTGCTACGAGCGCCAATCAGCAACCCAGGTGTGCATTGCTGAAGCGCGGTTGCCTGTGAACGGCAAGGACGCGGAATATGTCCCACTTGTGGAAAGCGAAATGATCGCACCTCCCGTTGTGGATGATCATGGCGTAGCGGATATGGGGAACACGCATCACTTTTTATTGGTGGATGTGGGTACGCCACTCATGCGGCATGTGCCTGCCACCCAGGGCGAGGCAGGGATGAATGTCCTTGGTGAAGGCCTGACGCCTGTATCGGGGAAAGATTCCGACTTTGCCAAAAAGCTGACTGGGGTTGCGCTCTCGGCTGAAGATCCCCATGTGTTGGTGGCAGAAATAAAAGGACATCCGGTTTTTGTAAGAAATGGCGTTAACGTTGATCCTGTACTCCATGTGGACAACGTCGATGTTCATACTGGAAATATCAAATTTGATGGCTCGTTAGAAGTGAGGGGGGATGTGGCGGTCGGAATGACAATTGAGGTGACGGGTGACATCTCCATTCGAGGGGCTGTTGAACGAGCACGTATTAAATCGGGCCAGAGCATTCGTGTGGGCGGAGGTATCCTGGGTGGAGAAAATGTCGAAGCCATAGACGAAAAGAATCTGGAGTATACGATTGAAGCCGGTGCCGATATCGAAGCCAACTTTGTGAATCTTTCCACCCTGAAAGCGCACAATAATATTGTGGTCAAGGAATATATTCTTAACAGCTATGTGAAGGCAGGTCATGAGTTACTCTTAGGTCAGTCAAATGGAAAAGGTGTGTTGGTCGGTGGAAAAAGTGAAGCAGGTCATCATGCGTGGATTAAGCAAGTCGGCAATGAGAGCTATATGCCAACCTGCCTCACAGTCGGTCACCTGAGTATGCTTTATGCGTTGTATCAAAAGTTAACCAAAGAACTTACGGTGCGGATGCACGAAAAAGAGCAATTGCAAAAAATTCTGGAGAAGGTTGAGCACTGCCAAAGCGTCGTTCTTGGGAAAATGCCTGTCGATAAGACCACGAAGATTGAGAACACCATTCTGGCGATCAATGAAAAGATGTCAAGAATCCAGCAACAATTGCAGGCCCTCGAACCTGAAGTCGCTTTGCAGAAGAAGGCGACGATTAAGGTGACGAGGACCATTTATCCGAACGTTGTGCTCACCATTAATGATACGACCAAACGGGTTTCAACGCAGACGAGTGGGAAGACGTGGGTGCAATCGGATGATGAGCTGGTTGAGCAGAAAACAAAGGAATAGAGCTATGCTTGTTGACAGCATTATGAGTCGAAATGTGCATTGTGTCTTGCCGAGTGTGAGCCTGGAGGAATTGTGCAATATTTTTAAACAGGTCCCGTATCATCATCTGCTTGTGGTGCAAGAGCGTGAATTGTTGGGCATTATCTCTGATAGAGATGTCCTGCGAACTTCAAGCCCTTTTATTAATACGGAACGAGCGACCGCTCAAGATCAAGCACTTTTGCAAACAAAGGCTCAAGAAATCATGTCCACGGCATTAATCACGGTGAGGTCAGACACTTTAATTGATACGGCAGTCATTCTTTTATTGGAACACAGTATTTCATGTTTGCCCGTGGTCTCGAATGCTGAGGCCATTGAGGGCATTCTGACCTGGAAAGATATGCTGAAGTATTATGTGTATATTCGCTAATCCGTCTTCACTAGTCCACGGTCTTTCATTGTCCATACTCCATAGCCTGTTTCCTCCTTCCCAATAGTGGAGGTGTTTCTAAATTCTGACTCTTGTGGCCATTGAGGATCATTAGCGTCACATTCCACACCTGACACATTGCCGCAATTTTTTGAACCCTCCCGTCAAAGTCCTCACCCGCCGCCGCCTTGTTTTAATTATTTGCTCTCGCTAATTTCCTCGTTTTCACTCAATGCATAAGGGCCGTCTGTTGCGCCAGGTGTTGGGACTTGCCAAAGGTAGAGGTTCGATGGCTATCTGTGGGATGAGGGAATTCATGGTCCTTCGAATGGGGATGTCTTGCCGGCGACAGTTGATGTATTGAAGGAATTTGGATCGTTGGCCTAGGGAGGCATGCTAGAGACAGCTGATGTACTAAGGGAGGGGCTGAGTTCAGCCAATTTCCCTGTCATTCAGTACGCCGAGCTGACAATTGGGACGCCAACCGTCTCCTGGGTCGTGAGAAAGGGACTTTGGTTGGTAAAGGGCAATCTCCACATCGAGGTACATATCAAAGGGTAGTCTGTATGGGAAGCGAGAAAGCCGAGCTCCCTCGTGCAAGACCGAATTGCCTTCCGTGTCTGGGTCTTTTGTCTCTCCACGGTCCCTGGGCCTTTCGGTTGATTGTTGCTTGGTGCAAATCTCAATTAAAATCTCAAGCCTTGCACCCATTGGGTTGCGCGATTTAGGGAAAAATGGTTTTTCTTCAGTCATCTTTTACTTGGAGGCAACGTTATGTCAGGACAACCCGATATTATTTACACGAAAGTCGATGAAGCGCCTGAACTGGCGAGTGGATCGTTTTTGCCGATTATCCAATCCTTTGCTAAGACAGCAGGCGTGAATGTTGGCACGAAGGATATTTCCCTTGCAGGACGAATCATTGCGCAATTCCCGGATCTGCTAAAGCCTGAACAACGGCAACCGGATGATCTTGCCTTGCTGGGTGAAATTGTGATGACACCGGAATCAAATGTTATCAAGCTGCCCAATATCAGTGCCTCCCTCCCTCAAATTAAGGGGGCCATTAAAGAATTGCAATCCCAGGGGTATGCGATTCCGGACTACCCGGAGGATCCAAAAAACGACGAGGAAAAGGCCATTAAGGCCAAGTTTGACAAAGTCAAAGGCAGTGCGGTGAATCCGGTGCTACGACAAGGCAATTCTGATCGTCGAGCCTCCGCCTCGGTGAAAAAATATTCTCAAAAAAATCCGCACCGAATGGGTAAGTGGACGAAAGATTCAAAAACCCATGTGGCGCATATGACAGGTGGTGACTTTTTCGGCAACGAAAAATCCACCACGATTACGGAACAGACTGCGGGAAAGGGTCGGATTGAATTTGTTGGCGCTGACGGCAGCACGACTGTATTGAAAGATAAATTGACCTTCGACAACGGAGATGTGGTTGATGCGACGAAGATGAGTGTCAGCGCGTTACGGCAATTTTTTAGAGATCAAGTGGCAGATGCCAAGAAAGATCCTGATGTGCTCTTCTCGTTACATATGAAGGCCACGATGATGAAGGTCTCAGATCCCATCATCTTCGGGCATTGCGTAACGGTGTTCTTTGAGGATGTCTTTAAAAAACATGAGAAGACGTTTGCTGAGCTGGGCGTCAATGTCAATAACGGGTTGGGAGATGTGTATGCGAAGATTGGCCAATTGCCCCCGGCCAAACAAGAAGAAATCAAGGCGGACATTCAGGAGGCCATTAAAAACGGACCAAATTTGGCCATGGTGGATTCGGATAAAGGGATCACCAACCTGCATGTGCCGAGTGATGTGATTATCGATGCCTCCATGGCGGCGGCGCTTCGGACTTCCGGAAAAATGTGGGGTCCCGATGGCAAGGAACATGATATGAAGGCCATTATCCCTGACCGAAGTTATGCAGGGGTTTACCAGGCTGTCGTCGATTTCTGTCGAGAGAATGGAGAATTTAATCCCGCCACGATGGGAAGTGTGCCCAATGTCGGTCTGATGGCACAGGCGGCGGAAGAATACGGGTCGCATGACAAAACATTCGAAGTCACAGGTAAGGGTGTGATCCGAATTATCGATGGGGCAGGGAAAGAGCTGCTTCAACACGATGTCGAAAAAGGAGATATTTGGCGGAGTTGCCGGACCACGGATATCGCCATTAAAGACTGGGTCAAATTGGCAGTGAACCGGGCGAGGCTGTCTTCCACGCCAGTCGTATTCTGGTTGAACAAGGACCGGGCGCACGATGCGCAGATTATTGCGAAAGTGAATCGATACTTAAAAGATCATGATACAACGGGTTTGGACATTCAAATATTACCACCTGTTGAGGCGATGAAGCATTCGCTAAAACGGGCAAAAGACGGGAAAGACACCATTTCTGCCACTGGGAATGTGTTGCGAGATTATCTCACCGATCTCTTCCCAATTTTTGAATTGGGCACCAGCGCCAAAATGCTCTCTATTGTTCCGTTAATTAATGGTGGCGGACTGTTTGAAACCGGAGCTGGCGGATCGGCTCCCAAGCATGTGCAGCAGTTTGTCAAAGAAGGACATTTGCGATGGGATTCGCTGGGTGAATTTCTTGCCTTGGCCGAATCGTTTGCACATCTGAGCCGAGCCAAGAAGAATAAAAAGGCGCAAGTCCTCGCGGAAACGCTTGACCGTGCAACTGGTCAACTCATGGATAATCGAAAGGCGCCGGGTCGAGAATTGGGTGAATTGGATAATGCCGGGTCCCATGTGTACGAAGCCATGTATTGGGCCAAAGAACTGGCAGCCCAAAATGATGACCCAGAACTGAAAGCAAAGTTTACGCCTGTCGCCAAAGAGCTAGAGGCCAATATCGATAAAATTCTTGAAGAATTCAAATCCATCAAAGGTAAGCCGGTCGATATCGGCGGGTATTATCACCCCAATCCAGACAAGGTGAAGGCCGGTATGCGCCCCAGTGCCACCTTCAACAAAATCTTAGCGACCTTGAATTAAAAAGGGCAACGACCAATAGATCTTGTGTGGTCTACATGCTGGGCCGGGTTCTTATGGGAACCCGGCTCAGTTTGTTTATAAGCTAAAGCCTAAGGGCCATTTTCAAAAATTTGGTGCAACCCTGCACTTTCTAGGTGAGTCACTTGAGGTCGTTTTCACCTTACTTTGTCGGAACCTCGTTGCCATACTTCTGCGACACATACTCCAAGATCTTTGACGCATGTTTGACTAAGGTTTCTCTCGCAAGTCGATCATGGCATTGCCCCGCAAGGATCCATCCTAATGCCTCTTCATGATCGCCCTTTCGATACGATTCAATGGAATGTTTGAGGCAGGCCCGGCCTGAAACGTTCCCTCGAAAAATCTTGATGGGATAGGCCTTTACG
>QJYE01000241.1 GCA_003235785.1 Nitrospirota bacterium | reverse complement strand
GACTCTAGTGCATGCTCAGTTTCTGCATCATCTAAACATGCGCCAAGGGTAATCACATACATATTCGAATCCTGTGTGGGTTGTATCATTCCGCAGTTCATTGCTGGCCAATCTTTTCGGATTTTCTGCAAGCCGACTTAAGAGACGACTCGCATATCACCACAACATCTCTAAGCAACTGACCGCACCGGTGTCTTGCGCTGAGTAATGGGAATGACCGAGGCCAAATTCACAACATGGAGGATTTCTTCAACCGAAGCCCTGGGGTTCATCACTGACAATGCCACATTTTTCTTTCGTAACGCGTAATACAGCAACAATAATTTCCCAATACCCGCGCTATCGAGTGAGGACACTTTGGAAAAATCAAAAATCACATGTTTACAAAACCGGCTTTCTATTTCGGCCAAGGCCGTTTCCACGGGCACACGAGCGGTCTTATCAAACCGCCCTGATAACCTTAATATGAGCATCTCTTTGTCCCACTGTGCCATGACGAGCATGAGCATTCCCTCCCTGTTTGTTCGAAAAATTCCCACATTATCCTAACACTTTTGGCTCCAAGACCCGCCCTCCACCATACCTTACAGCAACCTATGTGCCATCTGTTTGACCATCAAATATCTTTACGAGGCGGCACCAGCTCATACAGGAAACCAACGGAATTCCCACCGACAACGGCCACAAAACAGGGTCTCCCCATGAACAGGAAGCAATCCCCAACCATGCAGACCTTGCCCTCTAGGAAAAATCGTTCTGTGCAAACCGGAAAGTCAACGAATACGCAATGACTCAAAAGTCAGTGGACAACATTCACGTCGATGAGATGGGATAGGGAAAGACAAAGGGGGAAAGAAGAACATTTGGTGCCGGAGACCGGACTTGAACCGGTACGGGCTGTTAAGCCCGAGGGATTTTAAGTCCCTTGCGTCTGCCTGTTCCGCCACTCCGGCATGGTCCAGGTAACCGCGCTGACTTTACCACTCCCTCTATAGGGGTGCAAGATTTTTCAGATATTTTTAAAAAACCCACAAGAGAGGCATGATGCTGGCAATCTTAAAGAAAACTTACTCACACACCCAGTACCCCGTATATCAAAAAAAAAGGATGCGACTACTCGCATCCTTTTTTTGATGAGCCACCGCATAGGGACCACCTTGCGGAGTA
This sequence comes from Nitrospirota bacterium, assembly GCA_003235785.1. Taxonomy (GTDB): domain Bacteria; phylum Nitrospirota; class Nitrospiria; order Nitrospirales; family UBA8639; genus Nitrospira_E. The sequence continues at coordinate 681 of QJYE01000241.1, read as the reverse complement.
TAGGAAAGCTAGGACTGATTCACCCGAACAACCATATGGTTCCGCCGATTTTCTTGGAAACAATCCTCATTGTCATTTTGACAGAAGGGGCGTTCTTTCCCATACGAAACAATCTTGATGCGATGGGCTTGTATACCTAAATTGATTAAATAATCGCGTGCCGCCTCTGCTCGTTTTTTCCCAAGAACCAGATTGTAGTCTTGAGTACCCCGCTGGTCACAATGGCCTTCAATAGTCAGGGCTTTTTCTGGATTCGCATGCAACCATCGAGCATCTTCTTCAAGATACCGGGCCCCCTCGGGTGAAATACTCCAACTGTCAAAAGCAAAATAAATATCCTGCACATGACCTTCTGGACCACCACTTATATTGATCGCGAGAGGTCCTCCACTTTCCCTATCTATTCCCATGGAACGAGAGGGTTGTTGAGCACTGGCTTGCGCAATATGCATATCAGGATTGACATATTCTGGTCGAGGGCCCCCATTTTCATTTAAATACGCTCGCGCCCAGTTTTCAGGATTCGCCTCCATTGAGGAGGCGCTTCCATGACTAAATCCAGCAACCGGTCCATAGTTAGGGCCACTTCCTGGAACACCCTCATAATTTTGTCCGTAGTGCGCGAGTTCACCACTTCCACTGTGACTTGATGAACCAGCTTTGGAAGGATCGCCATAAAAT
>QJYE01000054.1 GCA_003235785.1 Nitrospirota bacterium | reverse complement strand
TGATGCCTTATTTGTGTATGCCAGATGGATTGCCAAGGCTCATGGTGAACCCGAGTTTCTTTGGGATCGTGCCAAATCTTCTTCGTAAAGACCAGATTGAACTTTGCCAGAACCTTTTGCCGCTTGCTGGGTGGTTATTCCTGGGCATTACACACGACAATAGACCGAATGACTTATGAATGATTCATCGACTTCCTTCATGAATATACTGGTGTTTGTTCTTTTATTAGCCTCCTGTGTCGGGCTGTGGCTGTACTCGACCACTCCCACTCAGAAAGTCTATCTGCCCGATGATCCTCAAGCCCAAGTGGCCTTGGATCTGGTGAAACATCATGCGGCTCGCAAGCAAGGTACGGTGGCCGAGGCGTTAGCCTTGATGCTTGACCAACTGCGTCAGGAAGGCGTGACGCTTCATGAAGGGGAATGGCGAGTGGCTTCTCAGGGCGAGGATACCTATGTGGTCAGTAAGATTGTCCGTGAAAAAGGTTCCATGGAGTGGATTGAGCGAGAGTTTGCTTGGCGGGTGAATGTGAAGGAGCGGTGGGTGAAGGTGATTTCGCTGGCGGCCCAGGGACTGATGCCCTTTGAAAATTTACCGCCTTTGCCTCACGGGTCGGAAATTTCCCGCTCCGTTAGTCCGCTTTGGACGGCAACGCGACTTGGATGACGCCATCAACAATCTGGACGTCGTATCGTTGAACATTCCAACTCGGGCTTGGGTTTTTTCGGCACGTACCGGTTGGGATGTGAAATTTCCAGCCATGCCACGGACAGACGATTAAATCTCCCTCCATGGTTCCTTCACCTAATGGGCCCCCGGCATGAGGGCAGGTGTTGTCCAAGGCATGAATCTCCCCGCCAAGATTGCAGAGGGCAATTCCGCAGTCCTCCACATCAATGCTGGTGCAGGATCCTGGTGGGAGGTCATCCAGTTTTTTTACGGCGATAAAATGGGAATCCATTAAGGGAATTTAGACACTCGGCCGGACAGGAATTTGCAAAACCTAACTATACCAAACTTTCGCTTTTTGGGACAACCAACGGGTTGACCAGACTTGATTCTCATTTATCCTGAATGATATAGGTTGAGAGTTTTTCCCCATGATCCGGGCTGAGAGGCGCTGAACTCATGGAAATGACTCTTCTTTTAAATGCCAGCTACGAACCGCTACGGGTCGTGCATTGGCAAAAAGCCATTACCCTGTTGTGGCAGGGAAAAGTGGAGGTCCTGGAGTTTTACGAGCGGGACATCCGAGGTGTGACGATTTCTTTTAAGCTGCCCTCGGTCATGCGGCTGTTGAGTTTTGTGAAGTTGCGGTCGCAGCAGCATGGCGTCAAGTTTTCCCGAATCAATATCTTTACCCGTGATCGCTATACCTGCCAGTACTGCAATAAGCAATTTCGCACCGAAGAGCTGACCTTTGACCATGTGGTGCCCATTGCCAAAGGGGGGCGAAAAACCTGGGAAAATATTGTCACTGCCTGTTGGCGGTGCAATAACCGGAAAAGCGGTCGCACCCCCGAGGAAGCCAGGATGAAATTGCTCAAACAACCGATCAAGCCTCAATGGACTCCCCGGCTGACGTTAATGATTGGTATTCGGAACGCTCCGGAAAGCTGGAGGGATTATCTCTATTGGAATCTGGAACTGGAAGCCGATCCGTAACCAACTGGAGGGAGGTACACGGCTTTCCTTATGTGGTATATTTCCTCAAACCATTTCTTCCTGATAATCGACGACTAGATGGAATCGAATCCTCACTGACTTGTGGGCGGGGTGATTCTGACTTGTCCTCTTTCCTTTCGTCACGGCCTGCCACCGTGCGAATTAGGAAGCTCCTGCAACCTCCCTT